>JAIPEV010000004.1 GCA_021736965.1 Halanaerobiales bacterium
GAGACGATTTTGTCAATGATCCTGAAATTGATATTGTCGGCTACCAGGTCAATTTCAAAGAATTAACCACCGGCCTGTTCCTTTTCAATCATTCCTGCGGAACAACTATGGCTATTCCCGTCAAATATTTTGACGACCTTTACGAGGGCCCGGTTTTCTCCGAACGCCAAACTGGGGCCAAACAATGCCCCGGCCATTGCCTGTATGGCCGCGATCTGGAACCCTGCGCTGCCCGGTGCGAATGCGCTTATGTCAGGGAAATTATCCAGATTTTGAAGGGGAAACCACAAAAGGTCTCAACATAAAAATTTATTTTTATGAAATATTAATAGAAAAACCAAAAAAAATATTTTCAAAGATAATTAGTATTCATTGCTATAAATAAATTTTTATATATTAATATTTGTTTTAATGTTGAATAATTACTATTTTTTATGATAAAAATGAATATGGTTAATAAATATCATTCAAAACACAGGGTGCATTTTTTGCTCGGTAATTTGTAAATATTTTTATTTAGTCTACTTTAATAATGTTACATGAAAAAATATCCAATAAATATAGAAAAAACAAATTCTGTTATATGGGGACTTTATGGGTCTTAATGATCAACTTTTGCGTCTAAATGAGAAAATAAATTATTATACTTTCGAGACATTTAATGAAATACCAGCTCAACCCGGAGTTTACGCATGGTTCTATCCGTTGAGAATAAGAACAAATAAAATTGATAGTTTTATAAACGACATTAGTAATGTTTTTAATTTTTACTGGGATACAGAAAATAATAAGGTTGCAGAACGTTCCGTATCAGGAGAAATCGGCTGGAGAAGATACGAATTCAAAACAATGCTAAAGAAGATAAATGAAAATTCTAAAGTTGTTGATAAATGGAAAGAGATGCACAGTAATCCTAAAGAAAGAAGTAAAAAGGAAATTGATGAAATAAAAAAAATTGTTTTTATTTCGTCAATATTTATGCCTCCATTATATATTGGTAAAAGTAATAATTTGTATAATAGATGCCAACAGCATGTACGGGGAGGAAATGAAAATGATAGTTCGTTTCATAATAGATTCGAAAAATATGCAGAGGATAAAAATTTATCACACAATACAGTCCAACAATTAATTTTTGCCTGTATCAGAACCGGTGACTTCAAACTAGAAAATGATTATGAAAATTTAATTGAGACGATTCTCATAAAATCAATAAAACCAATTTATTCAATTAAATAAAAAGGGGACTATAATGGCAGATTTTTCTGATGTTAAACCAAATATTTATAATATTTCATTTTATGGAACATCCGGAAGGATTGGTGAAGGAGCTAATGCAGAAATACTTTTTATTCAATCAACTTTAAAGATGAAAGAAATTGAAAATTTAAAACTAATAGTAGATATACCGGGTAGTGAGAAGTGGAGTATAAAAGATTTGTTTCAAAGAAATGTTGATAGAAATAGATTAACTGGACCAAATGGATTAAAACAATATTTTACCAATAAAAATCAAGTTAAATATTTTAATCCTATAGCAATTGTTTTGCTACCGACTGAAGATAACAAAATAGTTAAGGATTTGCAAAAATTAACGGAAGAAAATGAAATTGAATATAATGGTATAGAGGGAACTAAATACATAAATTCTGATATATATCAACTTTATATTCCCGATAAAAACCAAATAAATATTGGGAAAATCGAGTGGAATTCAGATAGATGTTATGCAGTTGCTGTAGATGGACAACACAGACTAACAGCCTTAAAAGAATTAAATAATTCTCAAGAGCATGATGATTTAAAAGATTGGCAAATACCAGTAGTATTTCTCGTACCCAATAAAATTGAACGGGCCGTTGAATCAGATGGATTCTTAGAAATTATTAGGAAAATATTTATGTATATAAATATGAAAGCAGAGGAAGTTAATGATTCAAGAGCAATATTACTTAATGATGAGAGTATTGAATGTATATGTACTCAGGAAACTATTAGTAAATTCCATAAAAATGACATTGATGATGAAACTAAGAAATATATACCCCCTTTATATTTAGTAGATTGGAGAGGTGAAAGAGGTGATACGAAATCAATAACTAATGAAAGATACATATATGAAAATAAAGAGATGAGAAATTGGCTTGGTGAATATGTGATCGGTCGAGATTTTACTTATACTAGTCAGGGTGAAAAACAACTGAAGACATTAGATTTATATGATTTAGATTTAGATTTAATAAATTCCAATACAATATCACAATCTGATGCAAAAAAAATTAGAGGAAATTATAATGATCTCATCAGAGATGCTTTTATAAAATTTATAACCCATCTAAAACCTTATAACAATTATATAAAAAAGTGTAGGAATTATGAAATTGCAAATTCTAATAATGACTCCGAGAAAAAAGCCTTTATGGAAATGCGGTATGGATATATAACTAAAATGAAAAGTGAATCAGATGAAATTAACGAATTTAAAGATGGATTTGATGAGGAATTTATAAGAATTAAAAAAGACACTTTATCCGAATTTTGCAGACAAGATATTTGCATGAGGGGATTTGTGTATGCTTATGGTGAACTTTATGAAGAATATAAAAGAAATATAGTAAGAAGTGAACTAGATTGGTATTCTTTTACAACAACTTTTCTACCTGCTTTCAACAATCTGTTTGATGAAGGTTGGTGTTTTGGTTATGATGAATTAGAAAATGATAAGAAAAAATTACTAACTCATATTTGCCACAATGAAGCTGGTGGTAGAATTAATTACAAATTAGATCAAGTGAAAAGAGCCTGGGGAATTTTTGTATTAATGTCGGCAGTAGATTATGCTCAAAAAAATGAGGTAATAGATTCAGCAGACGATTTAAAATATAGTATCTGGGAAGAGAAAAGTGATATTCTACGAAGTACTCTAGAAAAAGGATTTAGGAAAGTTGCAAAAAGAAAATATGACCAAAAAGAAATGACAAAAGCAGAAAAAAGAAGAAAAATCAATGAAGACAAAGAAAAAATGGCTCGCGAGAGGATAACAGAGCTTGAAGATCTTTGGGATATGAACATAAATGAATAAAATATTAAATAAATTAGACCCTAATAAAATAAAGCAGGCTATTGGTAGTAAGCGAATTAATCTTATTAAATCTATAATTGATGATGATCTTAAAAAAAGTAACTATGCAAAAATTGCATATGAAATTTATGGAGATACTTTTTTAAATAATAATTATCTTAGAAAAGAGTGTATTAAACTTTTACCAAAAAAGCGTATAGATAGTCTCACTAAAAAGTATAAAAGGAAAGTATATAAAACCAAAGAAGCGGCTGCGATTCAATTGTCTAAAAAAAACTGGACAGGTAGAAATGAATTTTCATTAGATCTGATAAATGCTCTAGATCTAAAAATGAATAATCTGCCTAAAAGGAATAAAAAAATGCAGATTTCTGAAACTGTTGAGCCTCTTGATGAATATTATGATTTATTCCCATACCAGCAAGAAATAAAAAATAACATTGTTAAATATATTCTTACTGGAAAACGTCGTTTTATTGTTCAGCTACCGACTGGTGCAGGTAAGACTAAAACAACAATTGAAGCAATAGTTTCATATATTGAAAGAAAAAATTTATTACATAAAGGAAAATCTATAATATGGATTACTCATTCAGAAGAGTTATGTGAACAAGCAATTAACACAATTAAAAATGTATGGAAGCATACTCAGAAGGACGAGCTTGAAATAGTAAGGCTTTGGGGGGAGTACAAACCAACTTACCAAGAACTTACAAATACATTCATTTTTTCAACATATCAAAAATTATGTAGTAAAAATTCACAACCAATCTTAAGAATATTGTCAAAAAATACAAAAATTGTTGTAGTTGATGAAGCTCACAAATCAATAGCACCAACGTATTCAGAAATGCTTAATACTATTTGTGATGAAAACAATTCATTGATTGGATTAACTGCCACTCCAGGAAGAAGTGCCTTTAATAGTATTGATAATATTGAGCTAGCCCAGTTTTTCAATAAAAACATAATTAATCAAAATCTTGGGGAAGACCCTATTAAAAAACTTAGAGAAATTGGAGTGCTATCTGAACTAAACCATAAATTTATTGAAACAAAAATTGAGGTAGATATACCAAGAATAAAAAATGAAATGTCAGAGTATGATTATTCTAGTAAACAACTAAAATCATTAACTAAAAATAAAAGAAGAAATAAAGTAATTATAAACACGATAAAAAATGAAGTCGATAAGGACAACCCCTGCCTTGTATTTTCTTGTAGTGTAGAACATAATATTATTTTATCTGCAGCCCTCAACTGTAAAGGCATAAAATCAGCCCATATAGATTCAAAGATTAATAAAACTGAAAGAAGAAAAATAGTAAATGATTTTAAAAAAGAAAAATATGATGTTATAATCAATTTTGGAGTGCTAACCACTGGGTTTGATGCCCCAAGAATAAAAACTGTTATAATTAGCAGACCTACAACTTCTATTGTTCTATATAGTCAAATGATTGGAAGAGGATTAAGAGGCCCTAGAGTAGGAGGTAATAAAAAATGCAATATTATTGATATTAGAGATAACTATTTAGATTTTGGAGCGGTAAATAGAATTTATAAATTTTTTGAAAGATTTTGGGAATAGTTATGCCTTATAATATAAATTTTCATAAGACATTTAAGCCAGAAAGAATTTATATAAAAAATTTGTTATCAATTGATTCTAGAAAAGCAACTAAAGAAGAACTATCGCATGAATTTTCCATACCTACGGGGGAGTCTTCAGGAAAGGTAATTCCATCACTACGTTATGCAGAAGCTGCAGGAATATTAAAATTTAAAAGTGTAGATAATAAATTGATAATAGATAGGACTCTGCTTGGTGAAATTATATATGATAATGATTTTGCCTTAGAAGAATATAAAACTAAACTACTTTTCCATTTCATGTTTTGTAAGAAAAATAGCAAACTAGTTCTATGGGAGGCATTATTTAGAAAATTTAATAAATATTGGGATAAATTCTATAAAGATGATTTCTTGAAATACGCTAGAAAAAATGTAGATCCAAATGTTAACAAAAAGAATATAGCTCCCTTATGGGGAACATATCTTAGTAATAATATGGATAATGCATTTATAAATATTGGACTTATAAAACAAGATGAAAATGGTAAAATACAATTTTGTAAATCAGATATTTTAAAAAATTATGTAAACTATTATTCTTTTTTTCTATATATATTTTTGAATGAGGTTGATAGCAGTAAAGACGATTTTACTTTTAATGAAATTATAAAAGAAGGGTTTTCATCAATATTTTGCTGGAATAATAAAGATTTAAGAAAATTTTTATTAATGTCTGAAGATTTTAACTATATTAATATTAATAAACAATTCAATAATTATCACATATATAAAAATAATTCTATTGAAGATATGATAAAAAATCTAAAGGAGTAATAATTGATATGAAGTATAAAGAATCAGTTAAATTCAATGAAAATTTATTTTTTGGTGGATCTTTAGAATTAGATTGCTTATATAATAACAGAAAACTGGCACAGAAAGCAGCAGATTCCTTTATATTTCATAGTAAAGAATCATACATATCAGAAAAAAAAGGAAAGACAGATACGATTTCATTAGTTGAAATATTATCAAAGAAAATATTCTCAGAAAAACAAAGTAACCCGTTTTATACAGCAATTGCTGGATATGGTGCGGGAAAATCACATTTTGGGGTAGCTTTATCATCTCTACTATCTAATAACAATAAATTCTTGGACTCCAATAAAGTAAAAGAAAATATTAAAGAAATTGATGAAAAAGTATATAATTTCATTGATAATATAATTGATAAACCAAATATTGTAATTGCTATAAATGGTATAGATAAATTTAATCTTTCTAATAGGCTATTTGAAAGAATTAAAGAATATTTAGATATTGTAGAAGTAGAAAATAATCTTTTTGAAAGTCACCGTGAGATATACCAAAAAGCGAAAATATTTGTAAAAAATAATTTTAAAAATGAAAATTTTCAGGAAACTTTTAAAGAAATAAAAAACTCAGAAGATTTCTCCAATTTGGAAATCAATAAAAGTGATACTAAAAAATTTATACTAAATAATATTGAGGATGATAAAATATTTAATTTAATAAACGAAGTCTCTTATAGATTAAATGGTATCAAATTTAAAAAAGAAAATTTTTTAAACCCTAAGGATATTATACAAGAGGTTTCCAGTAAATTTTGTGGTAAAAATAAAACATTTGGTAAGCTAATAATAATATTCGATGAATTAGGCCATTATATAGAATGGATTGGAAAAAAACATGATGAAGATCCTGCTGCTTTGCAGCAATTATATGAAGGTATTAAAAATAGTAAAGGGAAAGCATCTTTAGTATCTTTTATTCAATTCCCAATAGCCAGGTATATCGATAATTTAGAACCTAGAACTGCAAATAAACTTAGTCGATTTATTGGCCGGTTTAAATCAGCTAGACAATTCTATTTATCTACTGAATTAGAGCCCGTATTCGCAAATTTAATAAGTATTAAAGATAAAAATATTTTTAAAAATCACTCGGATTTACAAGAAAAAATATTGAATTGGGATACTAAATTAAAAAATAGCAATATATGGAGTAAAAAGGAATATTATAATAATCTTATTTGTAAAGATCTGGCTCCGTTTCATCCCATAACTATTGATTTACTTTCCTCAATTTCAGAATATACCCAGGATAGAACACCTTTAGCAATTTTAAGGGAATTGTTAAAAAAAGTTTCAAATGATGAGGTCAGCGAACTAAAATCAATATGGCCTAATTTTGTTTTTAATACTAGTTTTGTAGATGATATTTTAAATATGGAAAAAGATGGTAGAGTTAAATCAGATAATGTAACAACATATGAGCGTTTAGTTAGTAAAGCTAAAATAAAGGAGAACTTAGAGGCAAAGGATAAAGCGTTTTTAAAGGGATTGTTGGTAATTAATTTATTAGAACTAAATGTCGGTTCAAAAGAAGATTATTACTTTTTAATGAAGCAATTAACAGGAAAAGGTAAAGAGGTAATAAAAAACATAATTAATAAACTAGAAAAGGAACTGGGTGTAATACAATATGATGATGACAAAAATCACCACCATATTGTTCTAGACTATGTTGGTAGAAAAGATTACGAAAGATTCATAACTACCAAAAAATACAATATAAAACATAATTTTGATATAGAAGGACCTGAATATTTTCAGAATAACTTAAATGTAATTGCTAATGATCTAAAACTTTTAACGGAAATTAATGCATTAAAGAGATATGACATAAGAACAGATGAGTGGCAATTTCCCCAGACTATAATTTATAGTAAATCGAATCTTTATAATGAATTAAATTCAATATATAAAAATATTATCAGTGCGAAAAAGCCAAGTGAACCAAAAGGTTATATTATTTGGATATATTTTGATTGTACAGAGGAAGAATATGAAAGGGTTATAGATAACGTATTAGAAAAATATAAAGAACATGAACTAATTAAAGTTCCAATGATAACTGGATTTTTATTAGACCATGAAAGTCAGTTAAAAGATGCAATAATTGAAAAAAAAGCGGCTTATTCCCTTACAGAAACTGAACAAGAAAGATATTCAAGTTTTAATAGCGAGCATAAAAGTAAAATTAACAGTAGAATTAAACAAATTTTTATCTCACTCCAAAATAATTCTAGTATTATATCGTTAGACCATAAAAATGATAATAATTTAATCACTATGAAAGGTAATTATAAAAAGATCACACATAATAGGACTTCCAAAGTATATGATTTATTGGTGCCTTTTAAATTCGACCAGTTTGATAATAACAGACATTTTAAGAATCGTAAGGAGCTAATAAAAATAATAAAATCCTTCTCAAATGATAAAATGAATTTATCAAACCTTAAGGATTATCTAGATACAAATACTTATAACAGAATGATGGGCTTATTGGGTGAACATGGATGGGACATTTTTACAGATGGTAAAATCAATGAGCCTAAAAACAAAGCAGTAAAAAAAGTATATAAGGCTGTTAAAGATCAAATTGTTGATATTGATGAAGATGATAAATTTTTAATCAAAAACACTTATGAAAGTCTATTTAAGCCTCCATATGGTTTAAATACATATTCAGCATTTATGATGATAGTTTATACTTTATATTTAAATAAAAATAAAGTTATTCTGTTTTATAAGGATAAAAAGTTGACATTTGAAGATTGGTTATTTTCTGTAATAACAGAAAAAGATAAATTGGATGTTAATAAAATTAATTATACTAAAATAGGTTATAGGAACATTGAAAAATCCAAAGACCTAATAAAAGAAATGTTTAATAATATTAGGAATACCAAATCAGCTAATAAGATAATTGAATATGAGAAAGAAATTGAAAAAAGAGTAAATAAGGATATAGTAGAAAAGGATTTTATAAAAGAATATAAAGATCTGCAATTTAGATTTCATAACGCAAAAGAAGTAAATAGAATCACTGAAGAAATTAGTGATGATTTAAAAAAAATTAATAATATGATTGAGTATCGTGATAACAGAACGCTTGAAAATGTACCCAATATATTAAAACTATATTACAAAATTTTCAAAAATTCAGATAAATTAGAAGATTTAAATAGTAAATATGAATTTAGATGTGATAAAGAATGGCTTAATAATTTTATCACTATAAAAGAAAAATCCATAGATTATCTAAAAAAATATTTTGGGCCTTGGTTTTATAAAAATGATTATCCTAGTAATAATAATGTCAAGGGGTATATTAACTTTTGTAAAGAAAAACTTATTAAACCATTAGATAGACTAGGACTTACAAATTTTTCTAAAAAAGTAAATAAAAATATCCATAAAATTAATAGACAAATTCATCAAATTGAGAATACTTATAATAAAATTGCAGAGTTAAACAAAATAGATGCTCCTGATAATCTTAATAAATGTAAAGATTTGATAGAAAGGATAGATAACGAAATTGAAAAAGTTAAAAAAATAGAAAATTTAAATAAAAATTTAGAAAATTATTTTTGTAATGAGTTTTCGGATATTAAGGAAAGGTTCTCAACTAAAAAAAATAAGATAACCAAATTATTATCTAATTTTTATAATGATTTATCAGATAAAGAATTCGAGTCTATAGATGAACTTAGAAGTCTCATTAACAATATAAAAAACCTTAAAAAATTCTTATCCTCAAGTCATCCTGACTATTCGATATTGGAAGAAACTTATAGTAATGGGGTTAATATTATTAATAGTGTAAATTCAATACTTAAATCTGATTATACTAATAAGGAAAATGTCAAAAGCGAAATTAAAGAACTAAAAGAAAAATACAATTTAAATTGTATAGATGATCCTGACTATATTAACAGCAAAAATATCTTTAATAATATTGAAAAAGAGTTGTTAAATAGAATAGATAAGAAACAAAAAAAATGGATGTCTAACATCCCTTCTAAAAATTTAGAAAATTTAGATAAAGAGAAATTAAATCAAATCAGAAATTATATTAGCGATCCACCAATTTATTTAAATGATAAAAATTTAGAAAAAATTAAAAAAATTAAAAATAAAATTAATGACAAATTAGATTCAGATCTAAAATCGTCTATAATTAGAATGTTTAAAGAGATAAATGATCAAGATGAGCAAAAATCAGTTATAAAAAAATTGAATCAGCTTATTATGTAAATAATTTTTAATGGAGATTGTATAATTAAGTGTGTAAACTCTCTTTTTAACTTACACATATTTTTCAATTCTTTCCTCAAAATAAATAGCCGAATTTGAATAAATTTCACCCCACTCTATAATTTGCTGGGTTAAAATCATTTCTATATTTTGTTTTAAATGAATGGTTAAATAATTTAGTGCCCGCATGTGTATATAAATTTATCATTTTTTTATTTTAACAAACTATCTAGTTCATACTTTAGGCTGTCTTTTATTTTCTTAAACCTATCTGCAATAAATTCAGTAATATAGTTTTCATAAAAATCTGCATCTTTATTTTCTTGTGATGCAAGTTCATTAATTTTTGTATTATTTATAAAGTGACCAGATAATATTTCACCATATTTATCTTCTTTATTTAAAATATCTTCAATATAACTATCTAATTTTTGCTGTAATATTTGCAAATTTGTTGATTTTGAGATTGGAGTAATATTTAAAGGACTTTCACTCAATATTCTAATTATACTTTTATCTAAATTATGTAATACTTCTTCAGGCATTGATTTTTTTGGTATTATATGATGATTTTCTTTTTCTATTTTTCCATGAACAATATTGTTTGCTGAAATAATAATTTTAGATTTTTTACTATAATATAAATCTCTTGGTTCTCTAGAAATAATATATTGATTTAGTGCTTTTTTAATTGCATTAGGTATATCTAAATACTCATCTTTTCCGGATAATGTATCTAGGTTAGAATATCTACGAACATTTAAAATATCACTCGAATTTCTTTTAATCCAATTCCCATTATTTTCACCATTAATCCATTTTGAAAGTCTTTTAATATCTTTAATAGATTGTTTATTTTGCCTTTCTCTGTACAATCCAGAGAATATCGACATCCAATACCAATATTCAATTTTATTATATTTTGTTTCTGGATTTTTTTTAAACCAACCGTCCTTTAAACAATATGAAATAGGCAGTATCATTAGCTGATAATGTAGATCAGTTACTTTTGTTAAGCCGAGCCTTGAATACATAAATTCATAGGCCCTTTTCAAAGAACTAATTGCTTTTTCATAATTGTTCTCAATTCCTATAGCAGGTATCTTTAGTTGCATACTTTTTTTTGTTTGTGAAATGTCAATATTTTCTGTATCACCATAATATAGAATAGATAATAAATTTAAAAATTGATTTTTTATTTTTGTCTTGTTTAGTTCATCTTTTGACATAATATTCAAATTTGTAAAATCAAATTCAATATTTTGATTCGAAGAATTAACTTCTTTTGGAATAGTATCTCGCTGTTGGATTATTGAGGTAATCTCCTTTGTGAGTGATTTTTCCATCTCTTTCGCTGCTTTAGCAACAATTAAATCATAAACATCTAGTTTAACTCCTCCTTTATTCATATTTTCAAATATTGTAATTGCTCTATGAACTTCTTCTTTTGGTAAGATATAAACCGATAATGAATTTTTTAATTTATCTTTAAAATAATCATTTAAATTTCTTGTCCACATATTTGATAAATTTTGTAAATCACTTTTTATATCTTTAAAGGTACTAGTTTCTGAAGGATTAGGTTGCTTAAAAAAACAATTTAAAAAATCTCCTTTCATAGTCAACTTATCCTCATAATTGTTGATTGTTCTATTGTAGATTTTTCTAAGTTGTTCTTTATCATCAGTATCCAAACATTCATCAATTATAATATTTATTTGTCTCCTAGCAATTAAATCTAATATGTTATTAAACTTTTGCTGTTTTTGCATATTATATAAATAGTATAAAGGTAATCTATTTCCCTTAATATTTTTTATTATTTTTCTATCATTATTGGGGTGATACCATTTACCAGTATCTTTTCCTAATCGAATTTTGTATTGTTCTATATAGTCAACAATCTCTTCAGGGGGACGAAGTTCCAAATCATCTATTTTGTTAAAATTAAAATATTTTAAACCGAAAATATCATCATCTTCAGGTGCTTTAGGGGAAAGATTAATATACCATCTATTTCTTATGTACTTATGAGGCGTCCGATAAGTAATATTAGGATTTTTTTCTTTTTTATCAATTAGCTCAACAATAAAATCAGTAAATATTGTATATAGAGAAGTAATCCTTTGTTGTCCGTCTAATAAATATTTACATTGACTCTTTATTTTATTTGATGGAACCTCAATATTTCTAAATCCAATTCTTTTATTAGAATATTCATTATTTTTTCCTTCGAGTAATAAAAATCCACCGATAGGTATATTAACTAAAAAAGAAGCTAATAATCTTTTTTGTCTATTAGTATCCCATTTAAAACTTCTTTGAAAGGATGGAAGGATTATTGAAATGTTTTCATTTGCGCCTTTTATATTCCTAATAATTTTATTTAAATCTATACCATCTTTAAGATATTGTTTCATTACATCCTCCTTTAAATTAATTAGGTAAAGAAATGTTTAATATAATAAAGTTAGTGGGGAATTAAATTAAATTCAAATCAAAAATTCACTTAAATTTATCAGCAATATCTTTAAATCATGAGTATTATTTAAACATCCTAAACTAAATCGAATTAATCCTTCAGAATTTGTCCCAAGAAACTCATGCGCCTCCGGAGCGCAATGCAACCCAGTTCTTACAGCAATATCAAATTTTTCATCTAAAAGTTTTCCAAATTCTGCTGGTGAGTATCCGTTAACCCGAACTGATACTATATTAATATGATTATCTAGATTCTCTGGCAAAAATAGTTCAATATCAATAAAGTTTTGTAACATTTCAATAAGTTTTTGTGTCAATTCTCTATCATGATCATATATTTTCTGTACTGTTGTCTTTTTAATCCATTTTAATGCTGCATTTAAACCAGCGATCGCTAATATGTTATTACTTCCTGCTTCATATTTATATGGCAATGCATCTGGCATTTCTTTTAAAGCTGAATTAATTCCAGTTCCGCCATATAAAAGTGGTTCAATATTTTGCAATGATTTTTTTTCAGCAACTACTCCTGATATTCCAAATGGTCCATATAGTGATTTATGTCCTGCCCAGACGAAAAAATCTATATTTTCCTGATTAACATTTATTAAACCAGCAGACTGGGCTGCATCAATAAGAACCAGACTATTATATTTTTTTGCTAATTTTGCCAATTTTTCCACGGGCTGTATAACACCACAAACATTACTTATGTGGCTAACAACAACCATTGAAGGAGGTTTATTTTTAAATACTTCCTCTAATTTCTTGAAATTTGGTAAAAATGATTTTTTATTAATTGGTATTTTAATAAGGTTTATATTTTGATTTTCTTTTAAATAATATAAAGGTCTTAAAGATGCATTGTGTTCAAAAGGTGTGTAATATATATTAGCATTCTGCTGATATGAAATGCCTTTTAATATCATATTTATAGCGAAAGTTGCAGATGGAGTGAAAATGACTTGTTTTTTGCCTGAATTAATCTCAAAAATTTCAGATAATAAAGCCCTAGTATTTTCCATTAGTTCTACAGCTTCCTGAGATGATTTATAACTCCCTCTTCCTGGATTAACTCCTTTATTTGAGTAAAACTCATGCATATATTCATATACACACTCGGGCTTTGGGAAAGAAGTTGCAGAATTATCAAAATATATCATATTTAAATCAAATTAGTTCTTTTAATAAATTTATAAGAATCTTTTGTTTGTCACCAGAACTTACACCATTACCTATGTCATTAAAATTACTTCGAATTTTATTCTCAAGCATAGTAGCTAAGTGGTTATTACTTGTATCTAAATCTTTAAAAATTTTTCTTTTTTCGTTACCCTTTTTATCTAATATTTTAATTTGAAAATTATTTTTTTCTTTTTCCTTGTTTTTATCTTTTGTAAATATATCCTCTTTTACTTTTTTTAGACTATCCGTCAAATTACCTACTGTCCTATCATTTAAATCTTTTGTATCAAAACCAAGAAGATTATTTGATAAAATATCTATTGCAGCATCATCACTAGTTTCATCAGTCAAATGTTTGTCTTTAAATAATTTTAAGAATTTGTTGGTAATGTCGTCATTATAATTTTTATCAACACTATATTCATCTAATCCATTATACCAGTCAAATAGTAATTTACTCAGATTGCCGCTATTACCTTGTGAAAAAATATTTGATATATCCAATTGAATCCTATTAATTAATTTCTCAAAAACTGAATTCAATTCTTTATAGTATTTTTCTATATGATCAATTATTTGATCCACATTGTTTTTGCTGATTTTGTCAGAATTAGTTAGTTTTTTAGGCAAAATATAAAAGAATAATCTTTTAGGGCTTATTTGGGGTCTTTCAAGTATTTTTCTTATTAGAATACTTTTTTCTGAAATATTATCAGTGCTTCTAGCATAATTATCTAATGAATAGTACCAATCTTTATAAGATTCATAAATCTCCCATAGTCTATTAATCCTATTATAATTTTCTATTTTATTATCATAGAAGATATTCTCTAAACTTGTAACATACTTAGAAACTACTTCATCGTATTGAAGATATTCGAATTCATAATTTTTAGGATTGTGAATTAATTTTATAAATATACTACTATCTAGTTTTATTTCATTATTTCTTTCTACTAAAATAATTTTATCAAATAAATCAAATATATAAATTGCTGTTGCAATAAGTAATGGTAGGACGTATTTTTTTATGCCGTATGGAGGCTTTCTTAAGGTACTAAAAATTTCATAAAAACTCACCGATTTATTTTGTTTAATTTTACTTTTTATTAGTTCTAATACTTCATAAAGATTGTTATCAATTTTTTCTGCTTCTTTTTTGATAACTCCTTTATCTTTATCTTCTTTTATTATTCCAGTTTTAATGAAAAAGGTTCTATATATTAAATAGTCTGGGCCATATCCATCAATACCAAAATTAGTTTTTTTCTCATTTTGAAGCAATTTATCTATAATCGATTTGATAGCTGATTGCTGTATACTACTAATATAATTTTTTACAATTTGCTCATTATTGATTATCGGTGTACGATCGTAAATATCATAACAAATTTCTGATATGAGATTCGAAAGTCCTTTTTTAGTATTTATATGTTTTGGACTATTCGTATAAAACACGTTTATTTTATTTTTAGGATCTGTAACCTTTAATAACTTATTGTCAATAGTATTTACAGATTCGTCAATATACTGCTCTAGTTCTTCTTCTACTATTGGGTCTTGAGAAATAAATTCTTCATCATCTCTAAGTATTATCTCAGCATCTAATTTTCGCAAGTCATTTTTTATTGAAATTGGTGTATTCGGGATTATTAATACTACTTTTTTATCTTTTATTTCTTTCTTAACATACTCTCTTGCTGATTTTAAATCTTCTCTGTTGTCAATTAGAATATATAATATGATTCCATCAACATATTTGCTCTCACCAAAGTATTCAACTATTTTGTGGTTTTTATTGACTTCTTTTAATTCATTAAAGTAAATAAAAGCACTTTCAAAATATCTACGGATCTTATATTTATGGTTATATCTTTTTGGATATATTACTTCAGGTTTAAAATAATCATCAAGAATATGTTTGTATGAGAATTCGTTCTTACGCTCATTTATCTTCTTCTTAATTGCATTCTTTATGTCTACGTCGCTACCTTGAAAAAATTTATATTGATCAAGGCTTTTTCTATACAATATTATTTTTGATTCTATCAGTTCATTTAATGCTTTATTGTATTCTTTTTCATCTATATGATTAAGTGCAAAACGCATTATTTCTTTTGAAGGAGGTATTATTCCAAAAGATTTTACTGATTGAATAACTGAAAGAGTTTTTATTATATACCTTTTTATCTTTTCGTCGCTATTAATTTTTCCTAAAGCTATTTGAGTATCTCTCCAATTATCATGGATATAATCATATTCAATCTCTTCTTTCATTTCTTTTTCAAAGTAGTCATATAAATGATATACATTAATAAAATCTGAATTATCTGTTTTATTTCGTAAAATATCCACGAGACTATTATTATCCTTACTAGAAAGGAAAGTAAATAGTGTACGTTCATTTTGAGCTATTTTTTGTGATAGTTTTGGAAGCAGTACTGTTGTAATCGGGTGTAATGGATAGCAACCATATATAATTTTTTCTAAACTATCATCTTCTGAGTAATCTGGGATTAAATTCAGTTCTACAAGTCTATCATTAACCGATTCAAATAAATCATTATGTTTATCTTTTAGATAATTTTTATATTTTTTATCTATTTTAATAGTAGTTGAGATGATATCATAAATTCTATTAGAGAATTCTCCAATATCGAAAAAATTAAAACGTTTTTCTACCTTTTTCCATTCATTGATAGTTTCTCTATCATCTTCTGAATAATATTGCGAAAATTTCTTATGTGATATTAATAGCAGATGTATTTCATCTTCACCAGTTCTAGTGCACATTTCAGCAAAATCCTGGAGTTCCTTACTATCGAAATTTTTTATGTTATTTTCTAAAAGCTTGTTGAATTCATCAAAAAGGACAAATACTCCTTTATATCCTTTGTCCCTTATTTCTTTAACTACAGAAAGATAGATTTCTTCTAAATTAACACCATAAAATTTTTCAAATTGACTGCCAGAAGTAATTTCTGGATAAATATCTACAAATTGATCGAAGCTATCTCTATCGTAATTATTAATATCATCTATGAATTCAGTGATTTTTAAATTAAACCTATTCTTTAAAATATTTTTAAAATCATCATAAGTTTTGGGAAAATTTTCTTCCCAGTCATCTATTTTTTTTATTACCGAATCAAAGTAAGTATCAGGGAAGATATTTTTTATGCCTTCTCTCTCTAATGCATTTTCGAGTGATGATACCATACTTTGTGAAAATGTATTTGCTTTCGTATCTGGGATTACAATTAGATATCTAGAGGATTCATTTATTTCTTTGTTTATTTTTGTTGAGAGTTGCTGATCAAATCTACCAATATTATCTAGAAAATTATGATATCGTCTGCTTTCTTTGAATGATAATATGGTCCCAACTAGCATTCCAAATAGAGATTTACCTGTCCCGTATGCTCCTGATAATACATTAGCTCTTGAATGTTGATCTTTATGAAGGGAAATAAATATCTTTTTTAAAAGATTTATGTTATTTGGAGTTGGGATAAATTTATCAATTTTATCAAAGTCGCCAATGTCAAATTTAATATTGACAGAATATTTATAATTTTCATCTATTTCAATATAATCAAGTATATTCTTTTTCATAGAAAGTTTTTCCTATACATTTCTATAATAATTTTCAAGTATTTTGTTTTTATTATTATGCATTATCTTAATTGAATTCATTCCTGCTTGCTTATTTATCCTAATTAATCTTTCTTCCTGTAAAACACCTAAAAATTCATGAATAACGCTCATGTCCAAATTGAAGATTTTTCCAACCGATCTTTTTGAATCAAGGATTTTGTTTAAGTTTATATCATTAATATCATTATTCGATTCTAATAAGCAATAGAAAAATATTTTTGGATTTAAGTTATCAAGATCAGGGACATTTTTTTTGTAAAAATTTCCATTCTCTTTCTTAATCAGTTTCAGGTCACGGAAAGGAGACATAAATGATTTTTCTTTTGTTATGTTTTCTTTAGGATCATAAAGGTACATTCTTCTTAAAACATTAAAATCGTTTTCAAGTGATCTTTCTGACGGTACTTTTTCTCCTAATCTTTTAATATATTTTGCAATATTTTCAATAAAAGTATTTTTATTGAAAGAAACATGTGTAAAATAGTTAAAAAACCAAAACCATGTTGTTGCCTCTGATTGTTTCTGTGCAATCTTAAAATGTAGTATCCAAAATGTACCAATATCTTCGAAGTATTTATCGAAACTTAATAGTTTTTTACCTAGTTCTGTAGGTTTTTGAATTGTTTGTTTCTTTGAGTTTGTATCTTCATATGATAATCCTAGAGCGGTTAACCAAAATCTTAAGGATTTTACCATATTAGAGCCAATACCTAACTCTTCCATTGCAGTAGTTCTCTCAAGGAAAATATGATCATTTTTTTCAATAGCATCTAAACCTTTACGAAGCCATCCAATTCTGGGATAAAAACTCTCATGTTTTGAAAAAGATAAATTCATTTTATTTTTTATAATCCTCTAAAGCTTTTACTATTAAACATCCTTTGTGAAATTTCGCTACACATTCCATGCAATGTGTGCATTTATTTTCATCAATTTTATATCCATTGGTTAAACTTATAGCATCTTGAGGGCAAATATTTCTACATGCACCACAATAAATGCAATTCTGAAATTTACGAAGTTGACATTCTATTCTTTGTAGTAATAGACGAACATTTTTTTCTTGTATGATATTTATTTTTAATTGTTTACTTCCTATGTTCCCTTGTAAGCTAAAAAGTGGCTCATTAGTTTTATGGTTGAGTATAAATACTTCATTCAGAAGAGGGTTGCCAATAGTTTTGTCTAATATCCCAAAAGGTTTAAAGAGCTCATATAGCTCTGGGGTGATTTTTCTTGAAAGATTATAAGTTTTAACATTATCCTTGCTATTGCAGGGTTCTGATTCATCTATTGGTGAATAACTTTCCAGTCCTCTACCACCATGTCTTGCCTTCCATTTTCCATCTGATATATAATCCTTAGGATCTAATTTACCTATGTCTTTAGCAAAATTAATTAATTGATCATTCCATTTCTTATATTGATCCGATAAAAATATTTTATTTAAAAACTCTGACCACTTTGAGTTATTAGGACACATCCAACAGCCTACCCTTGTATATCCATATTCATAAGCAACATTAAAATCCAACTCCTCTTTTAGTAAATATAACCATATGTCAATTTCTTTCCAATCAATGATTGGTGAAAAAACAACCTGTTTTTTTATTTTTGGACTCTTTGTTATCTTTGAGTATTGACTCCTTCCGATTGATTCATTTCGCCTAATACCATAATAAGTTAAAATCTTTGTCTCTTTAGCAATATCTTGTAAAAGTTTTCCGATTGGCCCTGTCTTAAAAATATGACAGCACCAACTATTAATTCTACTTGGAGGGCCAATTTTATCTACTAATTTGAAGAAATTGTGCCTGGATTTATCAGGTGTTAAAAATGGTGGTGAATTGTTATCTTTTATTCTGTCTACGTATTCATAAGTTGATGGAAACTCTAGAGTTGTATCACCAAAGACATGTAAAATATTATTGTTATGAAGAGCTTTCGTCACTAGATCTGATATTACTGTAGAATCTTTGCCTCCACTGAAGGATACTATCTGAAATCGATTAGAGAAAACGTCTTTTGCTTTATTAATTATTTCGCTAGAATAGCTCTTTAAATAGTTTATATGTTCAGAGTTTATCTTAATAAATTTAGAAAAATCAACTTTCTTATCATTTTCATCAATACTTTTTATAATCTCCTTAATTTTTTTGTCTAGATTTTTCGTATTATAAATATCTGACATCGTAAAATTAGCAGCTTTTCCATCTACAAAATATTTAGAATTAGTATCCTTCCAAATTGATTTATTAGTAAAATCTTTATCTAGAATTTCACTTAGTAAGATTCTTTCTTTCATGAATACTGGTCTTATATCTTGAGATAAATATACCAATTCATTACCGCATTCAGGACAGAAGTACTTATTTTGTGTAGATTTATCAATTAAGAGCCTATCTGTATATTGTAAATGTCTATCTAAATAACGTTTTATTTTATTTTTGTCATTTATTATTAATTTAAGAAGTTTTTTATATTTATGGATAAGATGTTGTGTTATCTCATCAAATCTTATTTTTTGATAGCCAATAATAATATCATATTCAGCATTTAAGTTTGAAATAAATTTGTTATATTTTCCATTTACAGTATTTAATAACGCCTCATATGATTTCTCAACTTTATCTGGATATTTTATATCTTTTTCTTTGTTCTCAGAATACCATTTATTTATAACCAACTTTTTTGCTTTAATCCAATCGTCAATTTCTTTCTTTTTCGATTTATATTTAAAAAATATATTTTCAGTATCACTATCAGTTTCTAATGCTTTTGATAGGATTAAGTCGTCAATATCTTGATATTTTTCGTAGAAATATTGGCGAATGTTACCTTTATCATTATCAGATTTAATATTTGTGTTTATTGATCCAATAATTGGGACTTTACAATGGTCACACCAGTAAATTTTCATTTATTTTACTTTTTTTGAAATTTATAAATAGCATCAATCCAAAAATTAGGTGATCTATGTTAGAATATCTATAATTTTTATAGATTCAATTTTTACTTTTAAATTTTTGTTCTATTTCATTTAATGAATAATCCGATCTAAATCTTCTTTCAGAATATTTATCTAGTTTCTTCATTTTTTTCCATAGATCAGGATAGTTGAAATAAATGTATTTTATTTCATCAATTTTTTTCAAAGGGCATAGATAACAGGAGGTTCTTTTAATATTGTCATATAGTCCATCCCATTTGAAATTTTTCTCATAGCAATAATTTAATGTATTTTTACTATTCATTTTCCATTCAATAAGTGGATATTTTATATTTCTATTTCTATTGTTTTTTATTCTATTTTTTTCACCATAGTTTATTCCGTGATATTCAATTATGTTGTTTCTTTCGTAGTTCTTATTTAAATATTTTTTCGTTTTGTCTCTTTTGAGTGCTGTGCACCACCTATTCATAAAGTCCATCCATCCATATCCAGATTCACCTTTACTTTTACCTTTAGTTTTTATGTGATCTTTAAACCAATAATCAAATTTTATTCTTAGTTTTGTGATTTTTTGTGAGATATAATTTTCGACTTTCTCTATATGTTCATATACTTCCGGAAATTCTTTAGTAGTGTCAACAAAAATGATCTCATCAATTTTTCTATTTTTTTCTATCATTCTAAGTAACATTGCAGTGCTATCTTTTCCCCCAGAAAACATAACAATATGTTTTGCATTAATATTCATTGTCAAATTCCTATCTTTTAATTAGTTTTTATGTTTGAATAAGATTTACCAAGTTATTTAAATAGCAAAAGCAAAGTATGAAAAAAATTACATATTATCAATAAAATATGCAATAAATTGCATAATAGAAGGTGTATTTTGAGTGGATTAAGTCAAAGATTAAAAAGAATAAGAAATGATTTAGATATGACACAAGAGCAAATAGCTAAAGAATGTGGTATATCAACAAGAACATATTCTAGTTATGAAAATGAAGACAGGAACCTAAGTTTACAATTTTTGAAAAATTTATCAGAAAATTATGATATAAATTTAAATTGGCTAGTGCTAGGGATTGGTACTTGTTATTTATCTAGCAATGATAAAAAAAGTACTATTGTTGATGATGATTTAAAAAAGTTGGAAAAAATCCGTAAACTAATATCAGATTTTGTTAGTAATGCAAAAATAATTTAGACTACAGCCAGAAAACTAATTTCTTCTTTCACCTTATCATATTATAATATCAATATTTTACAATAATATTTGAGATATGGGAAGGGAAATATTTTTAGATTTTTCTTGATTTTTTTTGTGATATTCACTATAGTATAGGCAGATGAATTTATTTCTCAAGT
>JAIPEV010000005.1 GCA_021736965.1 Halanaerobiales bacterium
TTTTTTATTATTTTTTTAAATTTAATATCATAACCACTTAATACTTTTTCAGTTGTCATGATATCAACATCTTTAATTATAGTCACTTTAAACTCCTTTAATCTTTATATATTAATCTTCTTTATCCTTTTTGGATTTAAAATCTGCTGCTTTTTTAGCCTTTTCTTCCATTATATCTTTCACCTTTTGATGTACTTTGTTAGCTGACCTATCAAACATTATCTCAATTGCCTGATCAATCTCTTTAACTTCATAAATATGGAATTTTTCATCCTTAACTGCTTGAACTATTTCATCATTTAACATTAGATTATCTATATTTTGTTTTGGGACAACTACACCTTGCTTATTATTTAAACCTTTATTTTTACACACCTTATAAAAACCCTCTATCTTTTCATTGACACCACCAATTGGTTGGATCATACCTTTTTGATTCATTGAACCTGTAATTGCTATCTCCTGTCTAATCGGTAAACTTGCAATTGAAGATAAGATAGCAATTAATTCAGCTGCAGTGGCACTATCTCCTTCTATCCCACCATAACTTTGTTCAAAAGCAAGTGATGCATTAAGACTTAAGGGTATATCCTGAGCATACTTATTACCTAAATAACCAGAGAATATAAGGACTGCCTTATTGTGGATCTTACCACTCATCTCTGCCTCTCGTTCAATATTTATTATCCCATCCTGTCCAATATAAGTTTGAGCAGTTATTTTACTCGGCTTACCAAATGAATACTGACCGGTCTGATAAACTGAAAGTCCATTAATCTGACCGACCTTTTCACCTTCAACATCTATTAATATATGTTCTTTATCAATGTTTTCTTGTATCTTCTCTTCAACAAGATTGGATCTTTTTATCTTTTCTAAAATAGCTTTTTTAACATCATCTTTTTTAACTAACTGATGATTATTGACTTCTGCTATAGAATTTGCCTCATAGATAATTTCTAAGATTTGATTAAATCTAGCTGTCATTTTCTCTTTATCTTCAGAAATCCTACTACTATATTCAATTACCTTAGAAACCGCTTTTGGAGTAAAATGGTTAAGATCTTCTTTATTACAAATCGAACATATAAAAGAAGCAAAGCTATCCATATTTTCCTGACTTCTTTTCATTTCATAGTCGAAATCTGCTCTAATTTTAAATAATTTTTTGAACTCTTCATCATAACGATACAAGAGTTGATAAATATATGGATTCCCAATTAATATGATCTTTATGTCTACAGGAATACCTCCTGGTTTCAAACCACTAATCGGTATAGTTCTATACTGTTCACCAATATTTTCCACAACTATCTCCTTATTTATTAAAATTCTTTTTAAAGTTTCCCAGGCAAATGGTTTTGTTAATAAATCCTCTATTTTAAGAATTAGATAACCTCCACTTGCTTGATGAACTGCTCCACTTCTGATCATTGTGAAGTCTGTTTTTAAGGTTCCAAACTGACTCTTTGCTTCAATCTTACCAAAGAGATTATAATAAGTCGGATTGTGTTCAAAGATTACAGGAGCTCCTTTTAACTCACGATTATCAACCATTAAGTTTACTTTATACCTAATAAAGAAAGATTCATCATCACCCTGTTGAAATATTTTTGGGATATTATTTGAGTCATCATCACCATCTTTAAACTTATCTAAATTTTGTGTGATATCATACTTGACCTTTTCAAGATACTGTACAATTTCTTTTATATCATCATACTTGTTTTTTAATCTGTCTATCCTAGGATCAATGACATTTAAACTTAGTTTCTTTTCCATTTCTTTTAATTTATCCTGTGCTTTAGATTTAATATCTCTAATCTTACGCATCATCTTTTCTAATTCATTTTGTATTTTCTGGCTTTTTTCTCTTAGTTTACTTTTTCTTTCTTCATCGAACTTTTGGAACTCTTCCTGTTTTATAATATTACCTTTTTCGTCTATAGGGACAGGTACAGTACCTCTTGCTGTGTTTTGTAAGGTAAATCCTTCTTCATTTATCTCTTGGTCAAACTCTTCCATTATTTGATTTGATCTCTCTTGGTATTTACCCATAATCTTATTACGTGCTTCATCATATTCATCACTTTGAAAAACTTCTGGAATTTCTTCTTTTAAGTCTTTTATAAAATTTTCCATATCACTTTCTAATCTAATACCAGTACCGTTTGGGATCTTTAATGCTTGAGGTTTTTCAGGATTATCAAAGTTAAAAACATAACATAAATCATCAGGTACCTTTTTGTTTTCAGCTTTCTTTTTTGCTATCGTTTTGGCATAGGTAGAACGACCTGAACCTGCCATACCTGATATATAAATATTATAGCCATTCTGATTAATTCTCATTCCAGTTTCAATTGCATCTACTGCTCTTTTTTGTCCAATAATTCCATCCTGAAAAGGCTCTAAATCTGCTGTAGATTCAAAGTCAAAGTTTTCAGGATTGCAGCAACATTTTAGTTGTTCATTATTTATTTTATAATTATTTCCCATATCATCTCACCTCCGAAACTATTATCTAAATTATACCATAGATCAAAAGATAATTTAAAGTAAATTAAATAAGAATTAAAGAGTTGTAAAATATAAAAACCCTACCTGTAAATGACAGATAGGGAAGGGGTGTCCTTAAATAAATTATTATTTGGTTAAGCAAAAATATAAAAAAAAACACTTTTTTCAATATTAAAGATAGTATAACATAATTAGTTATTTTGTGCAAGTATTCACATAAAATTCTATATCAATTATATTGAGCTTTTGTTTCTCTTTAATTAAAGAGAGAACTTTGCTCTGCTTTTAAAAATCTACCATAGGCTCTATAACCTCGATAAGCTCCTTTTTTTATAACATAGTTTCCTCTACAAATTGTTGCTATTGGATAGCCTTCTACCTCAAGGTGACTGTAAGGACTATAACCAGCATTAGAATGTAGATAGATCTCATTTAATTTTTTATTTTTTTTAGGATCAAATATAACTAAGTCCGCATCTGTGTTCTCCTTAAGGCTTCCCTTCCCTGGATAAAGACCAAAAATCTTAGCTGGGTTTACAGATAACTTACTTACTATATCTATAATTTCTAATTCATTTTCTAAACCAAAGTGATAAATTAATGGTAGTAACGTTTCTGAACCTGGGATTCCGGGTAAAGTATTAAATACATTATTATTGCCCATCTTTTTCTGTTTTTTATTATAAGAACAATGGTCAGTTGCAACAACATCTATTAGATCACTTTTTAGTCCCTGCCAGAGGATTTTGTTATCTTCTTTAGTTCTTAAAGGTGGAGTCATAAAATAGAAATAACCATCTTCTCTGCTTAAAAATTCTTTATTTAAAAGAAGATAATGAGGAGTTGTTTCTGTATAGATTTTTACACCCATTTCTTTTTGTTTTTTTAGTTCATTATATCCAGGCTTAGAAGATAGATGAGCTATATATAAAGGAAGATTAACCATTTTACTAAGTTCTGCCATCTTTTTTATTGCCAGTTTTTCTGCCTGATCTGTTCTAATCTCTGGATGGTACTTTAGGTCTGTTTTTCCTTCTTTTTTATATTTTTTTTCATTTTTTTCAATAGTTTTATTATCTTCAGCATGTACTGTAGGTAATAACTTTTGTTGTCTTAAAAGCTTAAAAAGCTCAAATAGTTTATCATCATCAATCAAATAACCTTCTTTTCGGTAAGTTGTAAATATCTTGATATTATTTATACCGGCATCTTTTACTTCTCTTAATTTTTTCTCAATATGATCTGTATAATTTGTTACCACCTGATGAAAAGAATAGTCAACTACTGCATCTCGAGCTTCATTTTTTCTTTCTTGAAGAGATTCTTTAAATGTCATACCTTTATCTTGTTGATCATCAATATAGTCAATAAATGTAGTTACTCCACCAAAGGCAGCTGATAAAGATCCACTGTAAAAATCATCTGCAGTAACTGAATTTCTGGACTTTAATAAATAATGAGTATGAGCATCAATTATACCTGGGAAGATATAACAACCATTGGCATTAATGACCTCACAATCTTTTATTTCAGATTGAGTAAAGTTTTCTTTTTTATCAACTTTTTTTATATAATGATCGTTAATTAAAATATCCTTTCTCTCTACTTTGTTTTCAAATACCAACTTTCCATTTTTTATATATATATTCATCAATACCACCTTCTTTAATTTAAAAAAGCCTATCATAAATCGATAGGCTTTTTAAAAATATTTTAATCTAATACTTTGTTCTTTTCTTAGTTAAGATAAATATGGTTTCTTCTCCAATATTAGTAGCATGGTCCCCGATCCGTTCTAAGGACTTTGCCACATATGTAAATCTAAATATCTGATTTACATTCTCAATTTCTTCTTTCTTACTTATTAATTTCAAATTTTTATAGTATAACTGTTCATAGATATTATCTACTCTTTCATCCTGGCGGCAGGCCGCTTCAGCTAAATCTGCATTTTTTGTAATAAATGCTTCCAATACTACATCTAGCATATCTTTTACTATACTAGCTAATTCGGGTATCATAACTAATGACTGTAGATATTCTTCATCTTTAACTTCTAAAACAATTTCTGCAATATTTGTAGCATGATCTCCTATTCTTTCTAAATCACCAGCAATCTTAACTAAAGCAATACTAAACTGAGTATCACTCATTAGGGGTTTATCTAGTGCTAAAAGTCTTGAAACTTCTTCTTCAATAGTTACCTGATAACTATCCATTACATCATCTCTGTTTATTACATCTCTGGCTAAGTTTTCATCTTTTTCTTTAAGTGCTTTTATTGCATTTTGCAACATCTCTTCTGCAACTTCACTCATATTACTTAGGTCATCAAGTAGTTGTTTTCTTTTTTCTTCATAAACTTGTTCCATATAGACAGTTCAGCCCCTTCTTTAAAAATATATTCCTTAAATCATATATTCTCTATTGCATCTTAAAATCCTTCCTTAAAATCTTACGAGCTTTATTAAATTAAAAAATATTGTTATATCTATTTTATACATTTTTATTCATATGGCTATCAGGTCTACCCCCAATATTTTTCACACATTTAAAGGCAGTTAGATTAGCTTTCCTAACAGCTTTATTTATATCATTGTTCTTAAGATAACAACTTATAAAGCCAGCAGCAAAGGCATCTCCTGCCCCTATAGTATCTGCTTTTTTAATCTCTAACTTCTGTTTTATGAACATGCTTTGCTCTGAATTAGAAATATAACAACCATCCTTACCCATAGTTAAAATAACATTTTGATAGTATCTATTTAATACTTCTATTATCTCTTTTGGCCTTTCTTTTCCACTAAGTACTCTACCCTCTTGAAGATTAGGAAAACAAAATTTGATACCTTTGGTTTGATTTAAAATTTTCTGGCTCCCATATTTCTTTATTTCAGAATATGAGGAAGGATCAAAAGAAATCTCAATATTTTTTTTATTGGCGATCTCTATAATCTTTAAAGCTGATTTTTCCATATTCTTTCCACCAAAAAAACTATATCCACCTAGATGGATATGATCTATACCATCAAAATAATTTTTCTTAATATCAGCCGGGTTTAAACTACTATTTGCACCCCGGTCAGTTAACATAGTTCTCTCACCTTCCGAATTTAAAAAAACTACAACCTTACCCGTTTCTTTTTTAATATTAACTATATTAATAAATTTGATATCTTTATTTTTAAACTCTTTTTTAAGATAATCAGCAGCTAAATCATTACCAGTTTTGGCAACAAGTATAACCTTTTCTTTTAAGTAGTTAAGCCAAAATGAAAAGTTGGCAGCTGATCCACCACCCTTAAAAGATATATTAGAAGAGCTGTCAGTATCAAAATTGATTTCTTCTTGTAGATTAACCACAATATCAAGATTGATATCTCCAAAGACCAAGATCATTTTATATCTCTTCCTTTAACTTCTGTGCTATATCAATTCCCACTTTTAAGTTATTTTTAACTAATGAAACATTAGCCTGTACACTTTCTCCTTTGGTCTCTTTGTTAATCCTGCTGAGTAAATAAGGCGTTATTTTTTTACCTGTAATACTTTTTTCCTTTAATTCAATTAATAATTTATCCAAAATATTATTGTACTTAACTTTGTCTAATTCATCTTCTTTAGGTATAGGAACTGTAACTAAAATACCATTACTATTATTAATAATTTTATTTGCTTTTATAATCTCAACAATCTCTTTTACATTTTCTATCCTATAGTCGACATCAAACTCACTCTCTCTAAGATAAAAAGCAGGAAGTTTATTCGTTTTATAACCTAAAAGAGGAACACCTTTAGTTTCAAGTACCTCCTGGGTCTTGGCTAAGTCAAGAACTGATTTAGCGCCTGCACAAATTACTGTTACAGGAAATTTAGCTAAGGCATTAAGATCAGCTGAAATATCAAAGCTACTTTCAGCTCCGCGATGAACCCCACCTATTCCTCCAGTTACAAACAAATCGATCCCTGCTAAATATGCAATTTGCATTGTTGCAGCCACCGTTGTTGCTCCACTAAGCTTTTTAGCATTTAAAACAGGTATATCCCTTAGACTAGCTTTATGAATATTATCTGACTTAGCTATATACTCTAACTCCTTATCATTTAAGCCAACCCTTATCTTTCCATCTATGATTGCAACCGTTGCAGGCATTACTCCTTTTTCTTTTGTTTGCTTAATTAGTTCTTTAGCAAGTTTGATATTATCTGGATAAGGAAAACCATGGGCAATTATGGTTGATTCAAGTGCAATAACAGGTCTATTTTTATCTAAGGCTTCTTTTACTTCTTTTGATAAGTTTATAAGATTATTCATAAAAACCATCCTCTCTTATTCCCACTTCCAGAACTTAACTGTTATTAAAACTGTAAGAACTGACCAGATTACTAAAATAGTTATATTTCTTGTCATCGTAACCTGAGAAGGTATACCTACCATTACCTCTCTTAAGGCATTACCTAGATAAGTTAGTGGTAACACCTTAACAATCGGTCTTATATACTTGGGCATAAAATCAATAGGAAAAAAGATCCCTGATAAAAACAGCATTGGAAACTGGACAATTTGAACTATTCCTCTCCCACTTTCCATAGAATCGGCAAAAGTAATCAACATATATCCTAAACTTATAAAGGTAAAAGCACCAATTACAACAACTCCAAAAACAACTAAAAGGCTACTCACAATATGTACATTAAAAAACCATCTACCTAAAAATATTATTAAAACTGTTTGAATAATAGATATTACTATCCTCATAGTTATCTCACTGCTTAAAATTATCTGCCTTGGTAGTGGAGTTACTCCTAGTCCTCTGATAATACCTTTTTCTCTTAAGTTTAGAAAGTTAAATGATCCAAATAAGCCCAACTGCATAATAGCCATCGCTAAAATTCCCGGTAATATATAGTCAAAGTCACTTAAAGTATCTGTGCTTACCGTGGATGTTTTTATCTTAAATACTTCTTTTTGATTAGTGATCTGTCTCTCAATATTATAAAAAATTTCTTTTAAAGAAGAAATCAATACCGTTGAAGCCTGGGCTCTTTGATCACTAGTAAGAATTTCTATTTCAAACTGTTCATTAAGATTTCTATTTATTTCAGGAATTATTAAAACCAAATCCCTATTACCCTCTTGTAAAGCCTTTAGTTCAACTTGCTTTTTTCCTTTATTAATCTTAAATACTGAAATATTAGCAATACTTTCCTCGATACTTTTATTAAACACAGTATCGCCCTCAGATACAAAACCAATATTGTATAACTGTTCATTACCACTATTTGTAAATATTAGACCAAAGATAAAAACAAATATGATAGGAAATGCTATTAACCAAAACATACCACTTTTATCTCTAATAAGTTCCTTTAGATTTGCAATAAAAAGTTCTTTAAATAGTTTCATCGTTATATTCCCTTCCTGTTAGTTTTAAAAAAACATCTTCTAAAGTAGCCTTCCTGATAATAACACCTTCAAGCTCAATATTATTTTGCTCTGATAAGTTAAATAATCTCTTTAATGAACTTCGAATTTGATCTGTGTATATTAGGATATGATTGTTTTTTTCTTCAAAGCTAATCTTATTAAAAAAAGAACTGTTCTTTAGTTGATCTTTAAACTTAGCTGATAAGTTTTGATCCCTAAATTCAATTACCTTATCATCAAAGTTTTGATCAATTAAGTGTTCAGGCGATCCCTGAGTAATAATTCTTCCTCGATCTAATATTACTAGATCATCACATAACTTTTCAGCTTCATCCATATAATGGGTAGTAAGAAATACAGTTTTACCTTCTTTTTTCAAATTTCTAATTACCTCCCATAACTTAATTCTTGCTTGTGGATCTAAGCCAGTTGTTGGTTCATCTAAAAAAATAATCTCTCCATTACTTACAATTGCTAAGCCTACTGCTAATCTGTGTTTTTGTCCACCAGAAAGATTTTTAACCCAACTATCTTTTTTTTCCATTAGATCAATTTGTTCTAACACCTGATCAGTGCTTAATGAACTCTTATAAAAACTAGAAAATAATTTTATGATTTCAACTACCTTCAAGCGTGGAAAAAGAGCTGGAGACTGTAATTGAACACCTATTTTTTTTTGTAATTCTTTTAGTTGATTAGCAGGATCTAAACCAAGAATATCCACCTGACCCTGATCTCTTTTGTTTAAACCTGTAAGGGTTTCAATTGTAGTTGTTTTACCAGCACCGTTTGGTCCTAACATCCCAAATATTACTCCTTTTTCAACTGAAAAACTAACACCTGTTAAAGCCTTTACATCTTTAAATGATTTTTTTAAATTACTTACCTTTAGTACATAGTCTGACAAGCAAAACACCTTCTTTTTAATTATTTTTAATTATCTTTAATTTTTTCAATATGTATAAATTATACCATTAATAATAAAATATTAAAACATTTTTTATCAAATAATATTGCTTTTAATTAAAAAGATTCCTCTTTAATTTCTTTTACAAAATTAAAAAGGAATCCCAATATTTTATGATAAATTATTTTTATCTTTTATCTCTGTCTGTTTAATCTTGGATCTAAGTTATCACGTAAAGCTTCACCAAATAAAGTAAAACCTAATGTTGCCCACACCAAGGCTATTCCACCAAAAATGACCATCCAGGGTGCTATCCTTATAAATGAATATCCGATTTTTATCATTGTTCCCCAACTAGGTGTTGGGGGTGGAACTCCAAGCCCAAGAAAACTTAAAGCAGCCACAAAGGTTATAACTACCGGAATATCCATAGCAGCCTGAATAAAGATCGGACCAATTACATTTGGTAAAATATGTTTGTACATTATTTTAAAAATTGATGCTCCTATAGCCTTTGCTGCAATAACATACTCTTTACCTTTCACACGCAAGGTTTGGGCCCTAATTAATCTAGCATAAGCAGGGAAACGGGTTATACCAATAATAATTATTAAAACAAATAAATTGGAACCCGTTAAAGCTATAACAGTCATCGCAAATAATAAAGCAGGAAATGATTTAATAATATCAAAGATAACTAAAAATATATTACCAACCCTTTCAGAACTATAACCTGCAATCAATCCAAAAATTATTGCCAGGATGATTCCAAAAGATATGGTTAAAATAGGAACTGTTAATGCTATTCTAGAACCAAACACAAGTCTACTAAATACATCTCTACCTAAATTATCTGTTCCAAATAAATGTCTAGAAGAAGGACTTGCTAACCTATTTGCTATATCTATATCACTTGAGGAATAAGGAGCAATATATGGTGCAAATATAGCAATTAATACTAAAAAGAGAATTAATAAAAAACCGAAAAGTCCTAATGGATCAGTAAAAACCCTTCTTAAGTTAGATTCCTTTATATTATTAATGATTTCTTTTAAATAATTTCTATTTTCACTCATATCAATCACTCCTAACCCTTGGATCGATAAAACTATAAGAAAGGTCTGCTAATAAGTTGACTAAACTATAAAGTAACACTGCGATGATTAAACCACCCTGAACAATAGGGTAATTTCTAGACTGGATTGCATGATAGATCAAAGTACCTAATCCAGGACGATGGAAGATTATCTCAGTAATAACAGCCCCACCTAATAAGTTACCAAACCCAACTCCTATAACTGCTATTACAGGTATTAAAGCACCACGTAATACGTGTTTAAAGACAACAGTGCGTTCCCTTAACCCCTTTGAACGGGCGGTTCTTACATAGTCTTCTGTCATCTCTTCTAATACAGAGGCCCTCATAATCCTTGCTAAATAACCTATCCATCCTAAAGCTAAAGAACCTGCAGGTAATATAAGATGCCAAATCTGGCTAATAATGTCGCCTTCTTTTCCTCCTCCCATTGCAGGAAACCAGTCTAAGTAGACTGAAAAGAATAGTAAAAATAATACTCCTGCTAAAAAAGCAGGAATTGCAATCATAGAAATTGATAATAATCCAGTAATTTTATCTGCTAAAGAGTTTTTATAAGCTGCTGCATAGGTGCCTAGTGGTATACCTATTACACTGGCAATAAATATACTCGTTATCGCCAAAACAATTGTATGGGGTAATGCATTAAAGACTAAGGTTCTAACCGGCATATAATTTAATACATCAGTTCCTAAATCTCCTCTAATTATATTGTATAAAAACCTAAATAACTGAACATAGACTGGTTGATCAAGCCACATTTTAGCTCTAAGTTCTTCTATTATTTCAGGCGTAGCTCGTGGTCCTAAAATTACTGTAGCAGGATCACCAGGTAAAAACTGTATTATAATAAATAATATCACTGTTGCACCTAGTACTGTTATTAAAGTTACTAGTAACCGCCTTAATATATATTTTAGCATTAACTTATCATCCACCCCTCCTTTATATACTATATTTTTGGAATTTATTTTCACAAGCTGGTCCATTTGTTATCCAAAGTTCTTTTTGGGAAGGACTCATAACAAATGAAGAGCATGTAATAATCCTTTTTTCTTTATCCTTGTTCGAATCAGGATGTCTACATATTGATTCAGGATGGTTAACATGGTCATACATTAAATCCTTACATCCTTTAATATCAATATTCCCCTCTTTTTCTCTTAACATTCTATTTATTCTGTTCTGCCTAATAACTGTAGAAGCCGAATATTCTTTTGCTACCTTCTCTATATCCTGTTTTTCTTTAAAGCTATCTGAAAGAAAATGGTTAGTATGTGCAAAATAACTATCAGAATAAAAAATTCCAACATCATTTGGGCTGGCTTCTATACTATAAATTTCTGTCTCATCAGAAATTAAAAAGTTAAAACAACCAGCTCTTTTTGCTCTAAAAATTGCTGCAAGTGCATCACCAATCTTTTTTTGTCTTAATATTTCAGCAATGATTATATAGGTAGGTACACCTATCTGTAAGTTTATTCTTGGAACTGAATTCCAGACCAAAGAGATCCCTTTAGAATTCATCCCGGCTCCTGATAACATCCCTGCATAGGTATATGATAAAATATCTAAACTGTCATTTGTTCTTTCTTTAAGTAAAAAAGCTCCCGTATTATCACAAAGATTTTCAGGTATATCCCAGGTCTGACCTATAAAGGTTTCTTGATTGACAGTTGCCCGACCAGTAGCAGCATAGGTTGTACAGTTGTGAGAAGAAAAACCTGATTTTTCTTCATGAAGATGGATCATAATAATTTCATCCAAAAGTTTATCTGAACCATCTGCAATTCCTTGAAGTTCTTTAAATATCTCTTTAGAATATTCTTTAATATATGGAATATGTTTTCTAACATGTTCCATAATACTTTCTTTGGATTTTTTATTATCAGAATAAATCTCATATAAGTATTTGATTAATTTATCTATTGATTCTTTTTTAACTTCACCATATTTTTTCCCTCTGACATATGAATTACCAGTGACTTCTAATAGTTCAAATTTGTTTTCTTTTTTCATTAAATCACATCCCGTTATTAAATTTATTATTAGATTTCTTAAATCAATTATGGGGCGGGAGTAATACCCGCCCATATTCTATTAATTTTTATTCAACAATTTTCCAGTATCTATACTGATTATAATGTCCTAAAAATACTGGATCTACCCTCTTATTACTTACATATGCCTTTGCACCATTTGTTATCCAGATAATAGCTGCTTCTTCATCCATAATTTTTTGCATTTCTATATACATTTCTTCTCTTTTTTCTAAATCCATTGTAACAGCAGCTTTATCAGCTAGCTCATCATATCTACTATTGGACCATTTCAAGAAGTTCCATTTACCTACTTGATCAGTAGTAAACCACTCAACCCAATAACCAGGATCAAGGGTTAAACTGAATGTTTCAAAAAACATAATTGGATGTGATTCTTTTCCAACATATTCATACCAAGCAGAAGTCTCAATTAATTTTATATTAACTTCTATTCCTATTTTTCTTAAGTTTTCCTTTACAATCTGACTAGTATTCATATATAGAGGATTACTGGTGGATATCATTTCTACTTCAAAACCATCAGGATAACCCGCTTTTTCGAGAAGTTCTCTTGCTTTTTCAAGATTTACATCATACTGAGGAGCGTCTTCCCAATGACCTAATATTCCTGGTGCAATCATTGCATTAGCTCTTTTGGGAACTCCACTATAAGCACCATTAATTATCATATCGACATCAATTGCATATCTTAGAGCTTTTCTAACATTGATATTGTCAAATGGAGCATATTTATGATTAAAACCAATAAAACCATACTTCAATGTAGATAAAATATGAACATCTACATCAGAATCAGATTCATAACGATCAATAGAATCAAGTGAGATTTCAGTAACATCTAAATCACCTTTATCAAAGTTCATTTCACTTATATTTTTATCTCCAATTGGATATAATTCTATTTGTTCTATATTTGGCTTTTGGCCGAAGTAATCTTCAAATCTACCTAAAATTAATTCCTGTTCTGGAACCCATTTTTCCATATAATATGGCCCTGAACCAATTGGATTAGTAGCAAACTTATTACCTAATTCTTCATATGCTTTTTTACTGATTATACTACCAGGTGTAAAAGGTATTGTTGTTACAAGTAATGAGGCAAGAGGTTCCGTTAATATAATTTTACCGCTATACTTACCTGTTATTTCAACATGATCTAATGTCTGCCAATCAGCAGCATATTCTGAGTTTTGTTCGGGGTCTATAATCCTTTCAAAAGAAAACTTGACATCCTCAGCTGTCATTTCTCCATAACCCTTATGAAACATAATGCCCTCTTTAAGTTTAAAGGTGATAACTTTACCATCATCACTAACATTAAACTCTTCTGCAGCATCATTTACTAACTCTGAGGAACCTGGTTTATACTTTAATAATTTATTGTATAAAGCCAGGGCAATATCATATCCTCTAACTAAATGAGCAGGATCTAAATTCTCAATATCTTCACCTAAACGCATCCTTGACTTTACAACTTCATCTCCAGCACCGTAAACTACAATACCTGACGAGAATACCAAGGCCATAACCAGTACCAATAAAAGACCTCTCTTTAACAATGACTTACTAATTTTCATTAAACTGTCCCCCTTTTTTTATAAAAAACTGACTTGAGAAAATATAATAAATATTAAATTTATTTTTAGTCAGTTTTTATACATTGCCTACAGTCGACATTAGACAAAATAGAAAAATATAACCCTTCTTTACTAATCATGTTTAGTGGCTTATATATAATAAATTAAAGGAAATTATTATAATTCCTGCTTAATAGAATAAAATTTTATTAATTTTCTGAATATTCATTAATGGAATTTATTCGGTTTACAATTAATAAGCCCTTATTATAGGCTAACTGTGTTCTGCGTTCTCTATGAACTTAACTACTAAATAAATATCAGCTGATTTTTTAAGCTTCTATCGCTAAAAGTTTCTAGTATTATTAGATAAACTGTTTTATCTGGTTATGACTAAATCTTTGCCCTAATCTATCAACAATATTTATTTTAATAACTTTCATATGATAAAAATTTTGTTCTTGCAAATTCATCCAGTTATAGTCAACCTCAAATCTGATTGGAGTATCTAAGATCAAGATTTTTTTACAATAAACTCTTTTTAGATTCATAATCACTTAAAAATAAACTTTTCATCAGTTAACTTTTATACCATGTTCGGTATTTTATACTTTTACCCTATAGATTATAAACAAACCTGTCAAACAACAAAAAAACACCTACCTAAATTAATAGATAGGTGTTTTAATTTTAGGAATGATTTAGTGTAACCAAACAGGATAACCATCAAAACCTGATTCGCTAGTTAATTGAGTTCTAGCTTTAGTTTCTATATTGATCTTGTAAATATCGTAGTCACCATCTAGATCTGATGCAAACAGTATCTCCTTACCATCAGGTGACCAAGAAGGTGTTCGTACATCACTTTCAATATCTGTAATTTTTTCAATATTTTCTCCATTACTATCCATTATAAATAAATCTTTATTTTCATAGTTATTATTCTCATAAGAGATAAAGGCAATTTCATTTCCATCAGGTGACCAAGTAGGATCAATTTCTTCAGTATCTGGTCGGACTGTTAATCTTTGTACATCATCTCCATTTAAATCTGAATGGTATATTTCTAAAATATTATTTCTGTAGGATGAAAAAACTATTCTACTACCATCAGGTGACCAATCAGGAAACATATCAACTACATCATTTACAGTTAATCTTTTTATGATTGATCCATCTAAATTTCTCCTATAAATTTCTCCTTCAGTATCATGTCTATAACTTTCAAAAGCAACTTGTAGACCATCAGGAGAAATTGTTGCAAATATTTCTCTTGTATTATTATTAGTTATTTTTTCTTTATTTGTACCATTTGAATTTATTAAAAAGACTTCAAAGTCACCTTCTTGGGAGTCTTCATCACAGTAAACTATCTTTTCATTACCCGATGACCAGTCTGGTGCAATAGCTTCAAACATACCATATTCTGGATCATCATTTAAACTTACTATCTTTTCCACTTCGGTGGCTGAACTATCATTTATATTTACTTTATATATTCCTTTTCCATCTCTATAACTTAAAAATGCCATCTCTTGTTTAGCTAATGTAACTGTATAATCTGCAGTTTTTATATCACTTGCTTCTAAACCATTTTTATATGCTTTAGCCTTAATAACTGTAGTTCCTTCTGAAAGTGTTATTGGTAAAGTATACTCTGTTGAACTTTGATCAGGATCAGTACCATCAGTTGTATAATAAATTGTTGCTCCCTGAGTATCACAACTTATATTTACATCGATAATTTCGTTATATGTTCCTGGACTTGGCGAAAAATTTGGTTGATTTACTTTTCCAATTTCTGAAAAGACTGCATTTATATAGATATCGCTATCCATTATGATTGTAAATGGATTTGTGGTTTCATCTATACCACCAGACCATCTTATGAATTCCCAACCAGCTTCAGGTGTTGCTTCTAACTGTACCTCTGTATTTTTAGTGAAAACATGAGTGCCCTCAGCTGGGCTAACTTCTCCATTACCTTCTACTGCTATAGTTAAGTTATAATTTGTACTAACATCACCATTAGAATCACATCCACAGAGTCCAAATAAAGTTAATAACAATATTAAAAATAGCCCTATATATTTTTTGTAATACAAAATATTACTTCACCTCCTCTCTATAAATTTAACCTTTTAAAAATATTTTTAAAAAATTATTGTAATTGATAAATATAGATTAGAAGTGGGTAAAAAATAATATTATATTTTTTTAAATAGATTTTTTGTATTAAATAACAATATTTGAAGTATTAAGTGAAAGGTATAGATAAGGTATACCGAGGGTTTTGAAGAATGGAAATAATCTATCTTAAATATAAGATATTGAGGATATAAAACTTGTATTTATTAACTTATTGAAAAAGTATAAAAATCCTTCATATTAATATAAAAAATCTATATAAGTATAGAGCTTCTTTCAATTAAAAATCAGTGGATTTATAGTTAATAATTTGTCTGCTTTTACTCTCTAGTATATTCCTTTCCTAAGCTAGCAGGAAATTCAACTTTCTTTCTAAATAACCACATAATTATTAATACCGAAATAAATGGTAACATCAGTAAGAACTGATAAGGAAATAATGATGATCCAAGCTGCTGTTGGAATGAAATAACTTCAATAGCTGCAAAAATTAAAGCTCCTAAAAAGGCTCTTTCAGGTCTCCAACTAGCAAATATAGCAATTGCGATTGCCATAAAACCTCTACCATTTGAAATATTTGTCGTATATGTTCCAGTAACTGCTAAAGTTAAATAAGCACCTGCCAACCCGATTAACATACTACCAATAATCGTTGCTATATATCTTCTTAATTTAACATTGATGCCTACTACATCAGCAGCTAGAGGATCTTCACCAATAGCTCTTGTTTCAAGTCCAATCCTTGTGTGATAAAAGATATAATATGTAATAATTACTGCAAAATAAGTAAAATAAACAATAACATCCTGATTAAAAAATGCAGAGATAATAGGTATTTTAGAAATTATCGGTAGTTTTATTACAGGTACTCTTGGTGCCTCGGGAGCAAACAACTGAATTCCAATTAGACTTTTATATAACAGATCGGAAAGACCAGTACCTAGTATTATTAACGTAATTCCTAAAATAAACTGATTAATCTTAAGAGATTGGTGAATATAAATCAAAATGAAACCAAAGATTGCTCCTACTAAAGCTCCTATAAAAAATCCCATAACCCAGCTACCTGTCTGATAAGCAGCAATAAATCCAGCCGATGCTGAAGCCAACATAATACCTTCTCCTGATATATTAAAAACTCCAGTACGACCTCCAATTATAATACCCAGACTGGCCAAGGTATAGATACTTGTATATGAAACTATCTGGGTTAAGACTTTAGTAAAAAGATCCATAATGATTCTTCCTTTCTAATTTAAATAGATTAAAATTATTCATATACTTTACTTTACTCTCTAAATATTACGATTAATAAGACAATAATAGCTTGAGTTAAAAAGACAACTTCTACCGGTACCTGTAAAGTCCTCTGCATCGCATCAGCCCCAACTAATAGTATTGAAATAAAAAAAGCAGATACTGGAACTCCTAACAGATTACCCTGACAAAGTAAAGCAGTTAAAACACCAAATATTCCATACTGAGCACCACTTGTTAGTGCAAATCCTTCGATCAATCTCAAGTGTACTCCCATTACCTCAATTCCTCCACCAAGACCAGCCATTGCACCACCCAACATAAAGGTAACCATCAATGTATTTTTCATTTTTATACCATATACAGATGAAGCAGTAGGATTTAAGCCAGTCGCTTTGATCTCATAACCCAAGACGGTTTTATTCATTAAAAAGTAAATGACAAATATTGATATAATAACGATAATTATTCCAAAATGAATCTGATTAAATAATTTAGGCAAGATGGCTGCTTCTGGTATTTTTTTTGTCATAGGATGTCCTGAAAAGGGCTCCTTCCAGGGAGCCGTTGTCGCTATAAAATTAACAAAATATAGGGCAATAAAGTTTAACATAATCGTAGAAATTATTGGGTTGATATTATAATAAGCTTTTAGAGCACCTGCAATCAAGGCCAAAAAAGCTCCAGCAAATAAGGCAACTAAAATTAATACAAAAATCAAAATCAGTGATGATAAGTTATATTTTGCTAAAGCAATCCCTACAATTGCAGTCATTGTTGCACCAAAGAGCATTTGACCTAAACCACCAATATTAAAAAACTTGATCTTAAAGGGAACTGCAAAGGCATATGTGGCAAAAGTCAGTGGAATAAACTTAATTAAAGTTTCTATAAAACCTCTCCTTGAATAAAAAGTGGTAAATAACATGGTTTGATATGCATTAAAAATATTATATCCTAAAAGTCCAATAATGATCCCTGAGATAAAAAACGCTATAAATAATGCTAAGAGATAGGGCTTTAACTGGTCAATTATCTTTTGCCAAAGAGTTCTTTTTTGTTTAATATCTTCTGTACTTTTAGTCATTAGATTAACCACCAATCATCTTAGAACCTATTTTATGCTTATTAAACTGCTCTCTAGTGTATATTTCTACTAATCTACCTTCATAAATAACACCTATCCGGTCACTAATTTCTATTAGTTCATCCAGATCCTCATTTAGATAAAGAATAGCTGTCTTTTTTGATCTTAGTTCAATTATTTTTTCAAATATAAACTTTACAGAAGAAATATCTAAACCAGCTGTAGGGCTGTGAGTAACCAACAGATCAAGATCATTCAATAAAGCTCTTCCAATAACTACTCTTTGAATATTTCCTCCAGATAACTTCTCTATTTCTTTATTTTCATCTGGGGTTTTAACCTGATAATGATCTATGGTCTCTTTTGCAGCTTCTTTTACCTTATCCCATCTTAGTATATTACTTTTTTGAAAACGACTTTCTCTTTGATGACCAAGTAAAATATTATCCTTAATATCCCCTTGACCTAAAATTGACTCTCTTTTTCTATCTTCAGGTATATAAAAAACCCTAAGATCAAAAATTTCAACTGTTGAGAGCCCGTTTAAAACTTTATCTTTAAGTTTTATCTTCCCTTTTACAATATTATCTGGTTTGATAATTACCTCTGCTAACTCTTTTTGTCCATTTCCAGAGATGCCTGCAATTCCAAATATTTCTCCCCCATAGATCTCCATATTTAAATCAACTAAGTTTATTTTATCTTTTTTATTTGATTTGGTTGTAAGTTCCTCTATACTCAAAACCGGCTCTTTTGTTTTATTTGTTTTGGGTAGTTCAATAAGTGGAATCGCACTTGCATTGATATCAATCTTTTGATCTTTAAACATAAGATTTACTAAGTCTTCTTTATTGGCATTTTTTGTGTTCAGAGTTCCCTGTATTATCCCATCTGTTAAAACAGTTGCCCGATCACAAGCCTGTAATACCTCTTTTATCTTGTGAGTAATAAAAATAATAGTTAAGCCATCTGATACCATCTTTTTTAACGAGCTTAAAAGCTGTTTGAACTCTTCTTCTATTAAAGCAGTAGTTGGTTCATCCAAGATTAAAATACTTGAATTTCGATAGATAGCTCGAACTATCTCTATTTTCTTTTTTAGACCAGCTGATAGATTTTTAACCTTTATATCAAGCGGAAACTTTAAACCAAATTCTTCTTGTAGTTTTAATATTTCTTTCTTCTCCTCTTTAAAGTTCAAGTTCAGTTTGCTTCTTTGCATACCTAAAACTAAATTTTCGACTGCTGTAAACTCAGAAACTAATGTTGCACTTTGATGAATCATTGCAATACCATTTTTTATCGAATCAAGGGGGGAGTTAATCTCAATTACTTTTTCTCTTAATATTATCTGACCCTGATCTTTATTATACAACCCATATAATATATTCATTAATGTAGATTTACCAGCACCATTTTCACCTAACAAACCATGGATTTCTCCTTTAGTTAATTCAAAGTTTACATCTTTAAGAGCCTGAACAGTACCAAATCTCTTGTTGATATTTTTTAGCTCTAAAATTTTAGTTTTAGTACTCATCATAAACCACTCTCTCTTTTACTCTCAAGAAAAAATGTAGATTATTATCTTAGATGTTTATTAAATATTTCTACTGCCTCTAATATATCCTTCCTTGTTAGATCTAAGTGAGTAACTGCTCTTAGCTTATCGTGTAATACGCTCACTCTTAATCCATCTTTTAATAAAGCTTCTGCTAGCTCTTTAGAATCTTTATTTTTAACCTTAAATATGACAATATTACTCTCAACCTTTTCAAGATTTATTTCTACTGTGGGAATATTAGCTAAGCCTTCTGCTAAGATTTTAGCATTTTGATTGTCTTCTTTTAGACGTTCTAAATTGTTCTCAAGAGCATAGATTCCTCCAGCTGCAATAATACCGGCCTGTCTCATTGCACCACCTAAGCGCTGTTTCCAGTACCTAGCCTTATTTATAAACTGACTGGAACCTGCTAGAACTGAACCAACAGGTGCCCCTAAGCCTTTACTTAAATCAAACCAGATTGAATCAAAGTTTTTAGCATACTCACTTGCCTTAATATTAGTTTTCGCTACTGCATTAAAAAGTCTTGCCCCATCCATATGGGTTTTTAGTCCTAATTGATGAGCTCTTTTAGTAAGTTTATTAATTAACTCAATCGGCCAGATAGTACCTCCACCTAAATTAGAAGTCTGTTCAATAGATAAAAGCTTAGTTTGAGGATCATGATAATCTTTTGTTCTTACAGCTTCTTCAAACTGTTTAACTGAAAAGATTCCATGAGTTCCTGACAACCTATTTATAGATGCACCACTAATTACTGCAGTTGCTCCTCCCTCATAATGAATAGGATGAGCTGTATGATCCATGATGATTTCATCACCTGGATTGCAGTGAACCGCAAATGAAATCTGATTTGCCATTAGACCTGAAGGAAGATAGATCGCTTCTTCTTTATCTAATATTTGAGCTGCCATCTTGGTAAGTCTATTCACACTAGGATCTTCCATTAACTGTTCATCACCAACTTCAGCTTCAGCCATCATCTTCCTCATTTCAGATGATGGCCTTGTTCCTGTGTCACTAAAAAGATCAATTTTAATTTTCATTTTTTCACCTCATTATATAATTGTAAAAAGATATAAAAATGCTAGACCAGAAAAGACTGTAATAAAGATGCTCCTGCTTAGATAAGCTGTAATAAATGTTGGTATTGCAGCTAATAAAAAGGTATTATTAAAAGATAAATCAATTCTACCTCCCGTAATAAATAATGCAGGGGCAAGTAATGAAGCTAAGATAGCTGGCCCAACATACTTTAATACCCTTATAACATAATCCGGGATCTTGATCTTAGATAAAAGGATTAAAGGTAATACACGGGGTAGGTATGTAACTAACATCATAGCTAAAATCAAAACAATATACTTATAATGCATTTTCTACGAT
>JAIPEV010000006.1 GCA_021736965.1 Halanaerobiales bacterium
TTATTATAATTATATTTTTTAGCTAATTTTAAAGCTTCATCTTTAACATTAAAAGAATGTCTTATTCTAAAATTATTATTTTCTTTTATTTTTTTAATAATAATATCTATATTTTTCATTTATTTCTCCTATAAAGATTATTATTATAGATATAATCAATCACCTTATCTAAGGTCAAATACTTTATTGATTTATTGTTTTTTACCAGTTCTCTGATCATAGATGAAGAGATATCTACTACTGAATTTTCTAACAGATTAATACTATCTTCATACTTTCTTAGGCGTTCATCTTTCATCACTTCTGTAAATGAATATTTATTTCTCTTTGCAACTATTAAATTAGAATTATTTAAGATATATTCTGGTTTATACCAGTTTAAAATATCAGCAAGAGAGTCAGTCCCAATGATAATATTGACCCTATTAATATTATAAACATTTTTGTAATATTTAATTGTATCAGCAGTATATGATTTTTCATTTTTAGAGATCTCATAATCTGAAATATTAAAATGAGTATTATCTTTTACTACTAATTTTAACATATTATATCTATGGTTTATTTCATTAACTACATCTTTTTTCTTATGTGGAGGATTTCCTGCTATCATAAAAATGACCTTATCTAGATTATATTCCAGATAAGCCCTTTCAGCACAGATCAAATGTCCTAGATGTACTGGATCATAAGTTCCACCCATTATAGCAAATCGCATTATTCTCCCCCCCATATTACTTACTTAATTATAATAAATTAATTTAATATATTCAAGTAAATACTCTCCTAGGAAGGAATTAAAAATTAAATGTAGAACCTTTATTTTATATAGGAGGAGGTAATTTATATGATTTTTAAATATAAAAACAAAAAACCAAATATTGATCCATCTTCATTTTTAGCTCCTGGTGTTAAAATAGTTGGTGATATCGAATTAAAAGAAAATGTAAGTATTTGGTATAACACAAGTCTGAGAGCTGATTTAAACAAAATGGTAATTGGTGTTGGTTCAAACATTCAAGAAAATTCAGCCCTACATGTTGATACTGATCAGCCTTTGATTATCGGAGAAAATGTAACGGTAGGACATAATGCCACTATACATGGATGTAAAATTAAAGAAAACTGTTTAATTGGAATGGGAGCAATATTACTGAACGGATCAATTATTAATAAAAATTCAATGGTAGCTGCTGGAAGTTTAGTAACTGAAAATAAAGAATTCCCACCAGAGAGCTTAATAATGGGTAGCCCAGCCAAAGTTGTAAGAAAACTAACAGAACAAGAGATAAAACAGATTACTAAATCAGCCAAACACTATATAAAATTAGCTTATGATCATAAAGATAGTTTAAAATAAGAAAAAGCCCTGCATTTTAGCAGGGTTTATACTTTCTAAAATGGTTCAAAACTCTGTTCAGCCCACCAGTCTTCTCTTAACATATCATATTGTTCTTGGAAGAAGTTAAGATGCTGATACTCCCAATCAATTATCTTTTTATAAAGTTTTTTTGCTTTCATTGATTCAGTTTTATTTACTGCATTTTTATAATATTCAATTGCTTCTTTTTCCATTTTAACTCCAAGACCAAAAACGGATAAAGCAAAGGATAAATTTTCTTTTTCAATCTTCTCCCACTTAAATATTCTTGGTTTTTCAGGTGAAGTTACCTCCTCGATAGTAAACTTCATTTCTGTTTTTTGTTCAAAATTGCTATATAGATCTTTTAACCATTTGATATGTTTTAATTCTTCTTGGGCTAATTTTTTAAAAGACTGACTTATCTCTTTTTTATCAATCTTTTCAGCTGCCATCATATAAACTTGATATCCTTCATTCTCATTTAAAATTGCCTCTTTTATCACATTTAGTTCATCTTTACCCATTTAATTTCTCCCCTCCTCATAAGTTGAACGAATTATAGTACCTATTTGCTGCTTGTCTAATCTTCTCTTCATAAAAATCTACTTTACTCAAATCATCCTTTTCTTTTAAACCTTTAAAAAATAGATCATCAAAGTATTCAGTATTTAAAGAATGAAAATAATTTATAATTATCTCTTTAGCATTTTTATAAAATATATCAGTTTGATATGATCCAGCTCCAAGAAAAAAACCTGGCTTTATCTTACTACTTGCTTGATCATTTAGAACATATTTTGCTCTGTAAGGTTCAGCTCTATCAATTAAAATCTTTAAAGCTGATGTAACTGAAGCAAAATATATCGGAGAAGAAATCAAAATACCATCTGCTTGATCTATATCATTATATAAAGTTATAATATCATCATTTAAAATACACTTACTATCTTGATGACAATCGAGACAAGCTTTACATAAATTAAGATTATAATTTATTAATTTAATTTTTTTTATTTCAGTTTTATTATTTAATTGATCAGTAAAAATATCTAACATTTTATCGGTGTTTCCACCTTCTCTATGACTTGCATAAATGGCAGTAATCATAATTTTTTCCTCCCATAATTGAAATCTATTTTATTTTATTTAATTTCTTACTTCAAATATATCAGATTGAAATACTATTTTCAAATTACTTCAAACCCTTCTTATATATACAAATAAAAACTTAGTGTAAAATAACTTTTAGAGATTATTGATAAAAGATATAGAAAGAAGACTCTCTTTTTGATAAACTTTAATTGACATATTTATCTAAATAAAATATAATTAAATAAAATATTAATGGGAGGCTTAGAAAATGGAACAAAGCCTTATTATTGCTAAAGCTGCATTAAGATTAGCTATATCTGATCGCCAGGAAGAAAATAAATTAAAAAATAATTATCTAAAGGATAATGGTATAAAAACTGCAGCAATTGATTTTGGTGGTGAGTATAACAAATCTGTAAAAAAAATAATCGAAAATGCCGTAATAGCTGCCCGTAGGGAGAATTTAATTAATGAAACACATTCCAATCAAGGTGCAGTTGCAGGAGCAGCTCATGAAGCTCTTAAACAGATTATGAAAAGTGCAGTTGGATTAAATATTGGTGGAAAGATCGGGATTGCAAGGAAAGAAGATCATCTTGTTGTAGCAATTTTTTTTGGGGTTGGTATGTTAAATCTCAATGAAGTAGCTGTTGGTTTAAGTCACAGGACAATTAATTAATCTTTTTACTTGACAACTACTGTTAATAATTATATAATTAAAAAAATCAAAAACGGTAATATGGTAATATGGTAGGAGCGAAATATGGAATAATTATGTCTTCAGACACTCCTTCCCGGAGTGTTTTTTATTTTCTCCCCATATCAATATGCCAAAAAACAAAACAAGGAGAGATGTAAAATGGTAACCAATGGTAAAAGATCTCTATTATTAGTAACAATCTTCATTTCATTATTTCTATTGATTTCAATCAATTTCCAAGCCTCAATTCAAGCAGAAGAAAAAGTATTTCGAGTAGGTATTTCACAGTTTGTAGAACATCCCGCATTAGATTCTGCCCGTGAGGGTTTTATTGAAGGATTAAGTGAATCAGGCTTTATTGTCGGGGAAAATTTAAAAATCTTTCATGAAAATGCTCAAGCAGATTTTGCTACTACACAGACAATAGCTCAAAAGTTTAAAGGAGAAAATCTAGACCTTGTATTAGCTATTGCAACTCCAAATGCACAATCAGCAGCAGGTGTCTTAGAAAAAACACCCTTAGTTATTACTGCTGTTACAGATCCTGTTGAAGCAGGTTTGGTTGATGATCTAGTTAATAAAAGCAAGGCCATTACTGGAACAACTGATATGAACCCTGTTGAAGGGCAACTATTATTAATTAAAGAGTTTATCCCAGATGTAAAAAATATTGGTATCCTTTATAATAGTGGTGAAGTAAATTCAATTGTCCAAGTAAAAATAGCAAAAAAGGTTGCTTCAAAACATGGATTAAAAATTATTGAAGGTACTGCAACTAATACAAGTGAGGTATCACTTGCAACCTCTGCATTAGTCAACAAGGTAGATGCAATCTACCTTCCAACTGATAATACTGTAGCTTCAGCTGTTCCCTCAATTATTAAAGTTGCTATGGAAAATAACATTCCGGTCTTTGCTTCTGAAAAAGGTCAAGTGGAAAATGGTTCAATAGCTACAAAAGGAATAGATTACTTTACATTAGGTAAAGAAACTGGCTTAATAGCTGCAAGAGTATTAAATGGTGAAAATCCTGTTGATATTCCGATTGTTGGTTCACAAAACCTTCAACTTATAGTAAATAAAACAGCTGTAGATAATTTCAACTTAGAAATTCCGGGAAGTTTAAAAGATAGTATAGATATACTTATTGAATAATATATTTGTGTTATGGAGGATATGGTAATGAGTCTAGGATTTATACTAACATCTATAGAACAAGGATTAATATATGGGATAATGGCAATAGGAGTTTATATAACATTTAGAATATTAGATTTTGCTGATTTAACAGTAGATGGCAGCATCACTTTAGGTGCTGCTATCTCCTCTCATATGATAATAGCTAACTTTAATCCCTTTTTCACTTTAATTGTTGCAACTGTGGGAGGAGCTATTTCGGGTTCAATTACTGGTTTTCTAAATACAAAGATGAAGATTGCACCTCTTTTATCTGGTATATTGACTATGACATCTTTATATTCAATCAACCTAAGAATAATGGGTAGACCAAATATACCATTAATTTCTGATATTACAATATTTGACCTCTTTTACTTGCCTTTTATACCCACAAGATATCAAGATTTCATATTAATACTTTTTATCGTAATTATGGTATTAATCCTACTTATTTTATTTTTAAAAACAAAATTAGGTTATGCCCTAAGGGCTACTGGTGATAATCCTAATATGGTTAGAAGTATGGCAATAGATACTAAAAAAATTAAAATGATTGGTCTAATTATTGCTAATAGTTTTGTAGCTTTATCTGGTGCCTTAATTTGTCAGTATCAGGGATTTGCAGATATAAGTATGGGTATTGGAACCATTATTGCTGGATTAGCATCAGTAATAATTGGAGAAGTACTTATCGGTAAAAAAAGTTTTTATTTTATAGTACCAGGTATTATACTCGGTTCAATAATCTATCGTGGAAGTATTTCATTTGCATTAATGAGTGGATTTGCTGCTTCTGATTTAAAACTATTAACAGCACTTATAGTAATTTTCTTTTTATCTGCACCTAGATTAAAATCTTTTTTAGGAGGAACCTTTAATGCTTAAATTAATAAATATAAGTAAAACCTTTAATATAGATACTTTAAATCAAACTAAAGCATTGATCAATATAAATTTGGAGGTTAAAAATGGTGACTTTATCACGATAATAGGAGGAAATGGTGCAGGGAAATCAACTTTATTAAATAGTATCGCCGGTGTATTTAAACCAACTGAAGGAAATATAATTTTATCTAAAAAAAATATCACTGATTTACCCGAATATAAGAGAGCAAATTTTATTGGGAGGGTTTTTCAGGATCCTTTAATGGGAACTTCACCAGAAATGACCATTGAAGAAAATTTATCAATGGCTTTAAATAAAAAATCGAGCCTATCATTAAAATGGGCAGTTAACAAAAGAAAAAGAGAGATTATTAAGGACCATCTTTCAGAAATAAATCTAGGTTTGGAAAACAGATTAGAAACTAAAGTCAAGCTACTCTCAGGGGGACAAAGGCAAGCTTTAACCCTACTGATGGCAACTATAATTGAACCAGATATTTTATTATTAGATGAACATACCGCAGCTTTAGATCCTGCTACAGCAATAAAAATAAATGAACTTACAGAAAATATTATTTCAAACCATAATATAACTACATTAATGATAACACATAATATGAAAGCTGCCTTACGTTTTGGTAATAGATTGTTAATGATGAATCGGGGAAAATTATTGCTGGATATTGATGGTAAAACAAAAGAAAATATGACAATTAACCATCTATTAGAAATATTCCAAAAAAAACATAAAGAAGGTTTTTATAATGATAGATCAATATTGAGTTTAGCTTAATTTAAATAATAAACTTTCATATGGTTTTATTTTTATGTTTAATAGATTAGCATATTCATTATTTTTATAGTTAGATATTATTAAATTTAAGTTTTCACATGAAACTTTACTACTAAAATCTATAACTTGACTCTTTTCAAAAAAGTTTAATATTATTAGATAAATTCCATTACTGTCCTTTCTAAAATAAGAAAATACATTTTGATCATCTTCAAGTACTGGTTCGTATTTACCATAGATAAGTGTTTTATTATTCTTTCTAATCTTAATTAACTGTTTATAGAAATTTAATATAGAATCAGGATCATTTTGTTCATTTTTTACATTTATATTTTTATAGTTAGGATTAATATCAATCCATGGAGTACTCTCTGTAAATCCTGCATTAAAACTTTCATCCCATTGCATGGGTGTTCTTGCATTATCTCTACTAACCCTATGAATGTCTTTTAAGATTTCATCTACCCTTTTATTTTTTTTATTTTGCATTCTATAGTAGTTTATGGTTTCTATATCCCTATACTTACCTATATCATCAAATTTTACATTAGTCATTCCGATTTCTTCTCCTTGATAAATATATGGGGTACCAGGCATAGTTAAGATCATTGTTGCTAACATTTTTGCTGATTCATTTCTATAGTTTTTATCATCTCCAAATCTAGAAACAATTCTTGGTTGGTCGTGATTACCTAAATAAACAGCATTCCAACCCTTATTATATAATTTTTGGTTCCACTTCTTGTAAATAGATTTAATCTCTTTTAAATCAATGTCCTTTTCTATCCATTTATTATCCTTATCTCTATCTACAGACATCAACTCAAAATGAAAGATCATATTAAGAAGATCTTTATCATTTACCTTAGAAAATTTTATAGCATTATCAATTCCAAAATTATTGGTTTCTCCTACAGTCATTATATCATAATCGAATAAAACCTCTTCTCCCATCTCTTTGAGAAATTCATAAAGCTTAGGTCCATTTAAAAAATAAGGTGTCCCATCACCATATTCACCTTTTTTCTTTTCTTCACCATCGGGAAACGTTTGATCTTTTGAAATCATATTAATAACATCCATTCTAAAACCATCTATTCCTTTATCAAGCCACCATCTCATCATCTCATAAATTTTATGCCTTACTTCCTTGTTTTCCCAATTGAGATCAGGTTGTTCTTTGGCAAAAAGATGTAGGTAATACTGTTTTGTTTTTTGATCATAAGTCCAGCTAGATCCTCCAAAATATGACTCCCAATTAGTAGGAGGAAATTTACCTTCTTTTCCATCTTTCCAGATATAATAGTCACGAAATGGATTAATTTTAGATTTTTTTGATTTGATAAACCATTCGTGCTGATTTGAAGTATGGTTTACAACTAAATCCATTATTAACTTCATATCTCTGTTGTGAACTTTTTTAATCAGTTCTTTTATATCATCTAAGTCTCCAAATTCATCCATTATCCTATTATAATCACTTATATCATATCCATTATCTGCATTGGGAGATTTATATACAGGGCACAACCAAATAACATCAATACCAAGATCTTCAATATAATCAAGTTTATTTATTATACCAGGTATATCTCCGATTCCATCGTTATTACTATCTTGAAAACTCCTTGGATAAATTTGATAGACAACTGCTTCTTTCCACCATTTATATTTATTCATAATGTAACCTACCTTTCAAAATTAACCATCTTGATTTTATCTTATTTTATAATTTTATAATTGAAAAGTAAAATTAATCAATTGTAACAGAAAATATATTTTGATCTAAAAATTCTAAATATTTAATTATTTTGCAGGATTTTAAATATCTATATTGAATTAGTAAAATAATGAAAAGGTTTTCAGAAATCGTTTTCATAAATAGGGAGAGTCTAAAATGACTATTACTATGAAAGATGTTGCTAGTAAGGCTGGTGTATCTTTATCAACAGTTTCAAGAGTTATAAATAATAGTACTCTAGTTAGCAAAGAAACGACAATCAAAGTTAAAAAAACAATAGATCAACTAGACTATCAAATAAATGATTCTGCTCGCGCATTAAGAACTAATATTAGTAACTTGATAGGAGTTATTGGTGCGGGTATGGATAATCCTTTTTTAATGAATGCATTAAAAAGTATAGAAACTAAAGCACTTAAAAAGAATTATAATATAATTTATGGTGATTCGGATGGTGAATTAGAACAAGAGCTCTATTATGTAAATATGTTTAAACAAAAAAAAGTTGATGGTCTCATTATAATGACTGCCAATTTTTCTGATGAATTAATTAATTCAGTAAAAAGGAGTAATATTTCTACTATTTTTGCTTCTGGATATCTTGATCAAACAGATTTACTTTCGGTTACTGTAAATAATATAAAAGCTGCCGAAGATGTCAGTGATTATCTTTTTGATCTGTCTGACTACTTTGCTATTATAAGAGGTCCATACAATGATTCTGTAGCAAGCAAAGAAAGGATGCAAGGTGTAAAAAACAAATATAAAGAGTATAATATAGATTTGAAAGATAAATACATTTCAGAAGGTAATTTTACTTTTGAAAGTGGTTATAAATCTGCTGAAATTTTATTAAATAATAATAAAGATTTAAAAGCAATTTTTGCATTTAATGACCAGATGGCTATTGGAGCAATCAAGTATTGCCTTGATAATAAAATAAAAATACCTGAAGAAATTTCCATTGTCGGTTTTGATGGTATTGAAGCCTCAAAATATATCAAACCAACCTTAAGTACTGTCTTTCAATCGGGTAATGATTTAGGTTCAGAAATTATGGAAAATTTACTAAAGTTAATGGCGGATGAAAATGTGGAAAATGATAATATATTTATTCCACATAAATTAATAATTAGAGAAAGTAGCATATAAAGTCAGGAGGTGATAAATTTAATGCCTATAGTTTAATCAATCTAGTAGAATTATTACACAATTTAAGTTACTTACAATGAATACTATCTAATAACTAAACATGCAGGGATTTTTGTTTTTTTAAAGAATATTAAAAAATAGCATTAAATAGAAAGGGGTTAAAAGAAAATGAGAGGTAAAATTTCTACTGTTTTGACATTATTGTTACTGGTTAGTATGATGCTGCTTTCACTAAATGCATCTGCACAAGATGGTAAAGTTACAGTTATGGGTGTTTGGGGTGGTGGAGAGCTAGACGCATTTAATAAGATGGTTGAACCATTTGAAGCCGCTTCAGGTATCGAGGTTCAATTTGAAGGTACTAGAGACTTACCTACACTATTAACTACCAGAATTGAAGCAGGTAATCCCCCAGATATTGTAGCAGTTTCAGGACCGGGAATGATGAAAGAATTAGCAGAAAATGGCGATTTAGTAAATCTTGAAAATGTATTTAACATGAATTATTTAAAATCAGACTTTGATAAAAAATGGATCGATTTAGCAACTTATAATGATGGCATGTATGCAATATATATTGCAGCAGATGTAAAAAGTTTAGTATGGTATAATCCAAAAGTATTTGCTGAAAATGGATATGAAATTCCTGATACATGGGAAGAGTTAGATCAATTGGCAATGAAAATGCAAGAAGACGGAATTACTCCTTGGTCTATAGGCTTAGAATCAGGTGCTGCTAGTGGTTGGCCAGGAACTGACTGGATTGAAGATATCATGCTAAGAACAGCTTCTCCAGCAACTTATGATCAATGGGTAGCACATGATATTCCATGGACTAATGAAAAAGTAAAAAATGCTTTTGAAATCTTTGGCAAATATACAAAAGATCCAAATATGGCTTATGGTGGACCTACATCAGTTTTATCAATGAACTTTGGAGACGCTCCAAATCCTTTATATGATTCACCTCCAAAAGCTGGTTTACACCGTCAAGCAAGTTTCATAACAAGTTTCATAAAAGAAAATAATCCCGAATTAAAAGCTGGAGAAGATTTTTCATTCTTCCCACTACCTCCAATTAATGAAGAATATGGACTTCCAGCTCTTGGCGCAGCTGATATGTTAAGTATGATGAATGATAACCCAGATGCTAGACAGTTCATAAAATATATGGTTACTCCTGGTGCACAATCAATTTGGTTAAGTGAACTTGGTAAGCTAGGAACACACAATAGAATCAATCCTAATGTATATCCTGATGATACAACAAGAAAAATGGCAGAATTCTTAAATAGTGCAGAAACATTTAGATTTGATGCTTCTGACTCAATGCCAGCTTCTATTGGTTCTGGTGCATTCTGGCAAGCTATTTTAGACTATGTTGGAGGAACAAGTCTAGATTCCGTATTACAAAATCTAGAAAATAGTGCTGATGATGCATACAACTCAGGTTCAGCTACTAACTAAAGTTTTACCGGGAGGTTAACTTTAATGCAGGAATTAAAGAAAAAGAAATGGGTGGCCCTCTTTGTAGGGCCTGCCCTTTTTATGGTAGGTTTAATGTTATTATACCCCTCTATTCATACAATTGTTTTAAGCTTTTTCGGACCTAAATCTGAATCATTTGTGGGTATAAAAAACTATATATATGCTTTTACAAATCAAACTATGTTAACATCATTTAGAAATAATTTAACTTGGTTAGTATTTTTTACTACCTTTACAGTTGGATTAGGATTATTGTTTGCAATATTATCTGATAAAGTTAAGTATGAAAAAATTGCAAAATCAATTATATTTATGCCAATGGCTATCTCATTTGTTGGAGCTGGTGTAGTATGGAAGTTCATTTATACTTATCGCCCTCCAGGTGCAAATCAAATTGGTCTATTAAATCAGATACTAGTATCTCTGGGTATGGAACCTAAAGGTTGGCTAATTCAGGGACCATGGATGAATAATTTAGCTCTGATCTTTGTAGGAGTCTGGATGTGGACTGGATTTTGTATGGTAATACTCTCTGCTTCCTATAAAGGTATTCCCCGTGATCAAATTGAAGCTGCAAAAGTAGATGGAGCCAATGAATGGCAAGTATTTAGATTTGTAATTTTTCCATTCATGAAATCAACAATCGCTGTTGTAGCAACCACTATGGTTGTTAATGTATTAAAAATATTTGATATTGTTTATGTTATGACAAATGGAAATTTTCGTACAGAAGTTATTGCCAATCGAATGTATAAAGAAATGTTTCAATATAGAAATTTTGGACGTGCAAGTGCAATTGCTGTCGTTTTATTTGTATTAGTAGTACCAGTTATTGTCATTAACATAAAGAGGATGCGGGGTGATCAGCAATGATGGGAGATAATAAAGTTTCGAAAATAATAATAAATATTATTTTATTATCAATAATGTTAATCTGGATTTTACCTACATTGGGATTATTGATCACATCTGTAAGATCTGCTGGCGATGTAAGTAATAGTGGTTGGTGGACAGTTTTTAATAGTCCTTTAAAATTTACACAGTTTACATTAGAAAACTATAAAAATGTACTAACTGTAAATAATATGAATATTGCATTTAGAAACAGTTTTATAATCGCTATAATGGGAACATTTCTCCCTGTAGGAATTGCATCATTTGCTGCTTTTGGCCTGGCAAAATTACAATTTAGAGGTAAAATGTTAATTTATGGATTAATTGTTGGATTACTTGTGATTCCTTTACAAATGACATTTATCCCCATCTTAAGAATATTTAATACTCTAGGTATATCAGGAAGTTTTGTAGGATTGTGGATAGCCCATACAGGATATGGTTTACCCTTTGCAGTATTTTTGCTATATAATTTCTTTTCTTCTCTGCCTAATGACCTATTTGAAGCAGCTTATATTGATGGTGCCTCACTGTGGACAGTATATTATCGATTGGCATTACCCTTATCAGTTCCTGCCTTAGCATCACTTATTATTTTTCAATTTCTATGGACATGGAATGATTTACTTGTTGCCTTAATCTATTTAGGAGGTACTCAAGATGTTGCTCCAGTTACTGTAAGGTTAGCAAATCTTGTTGGTTCATATGGACAAAATTGGCATGTCTTAACAGCAGGGGCTTTTATATCTATAGTTGTACCACTAATTATATTCTTTTCACTCCAGAAGTATTTCATAAAAGGTATACTTGCAGGTTCAGTCAAAGGATAATTGAGGAGAATAATTATTATGTTACCAGATAGAATTGATTTGATTTTAAGAGATATCAAAAAAAATATGTATGAAAACATAATAAATTTAAAACAATGGACTATTCAAGAAGTTAAAAAAAATTATTTAAATGAATATATGAGGGTCAACAAAAAAGAACAATATCTTACCAGTGAATCTAGTTATTGGGATAACACTGGTAAGATTTTTTTCTTTGAAAAAGATATAAATCTACCTGAAGATTTAGAAAGAGAAAATTTATACCTTCATATTAATATAAGTGGAGAATGTACCCTTTTTATAAATGATGAAGTTTATAGGGGAATTAATGAGGAAAACATAAAACTTATAAATATAAAAGAAAATAAATTATCATTTAGAATATTAGCTACACATGATGTTCAGCTTTCATTTAAGCACAAGAGAGCTTTTAATACTCCCTATCCTCCTCATCTATTTAGTGAAGCCTTTATTTATAATAAAAATAATATCATAGAAAATTACTATGTTTTAGCTAAAACTTTAAAGAAAACTATTAAAACTATAGATTCAAATAAAAATAAAGATGCTTTATTTAAAATATTACAAGAAAGTATTTATAAGATTGATTTTTTTACTAATAATAAAAATGCGTTTTTAAAATCTATAAATAAATCTTACAACTATTTAATGCAAAAATTAAAAAGTATAGACTATACTAAACAAGGAACTGTTTTTATACTAGGACATTCTCATTTAGATATTGCATTCAAATGGACTATTACAGATTCTATAAGAAAAATTGAAAGAACTATAGGTACTACTTTAAATTTAATGGATAGTTTTGATGATTATTATTTTATACAAAGTCAAGCACTTATATATTTTTACATTAAAAAGTATTATCCTGAATTATATAATAAATTAAAAATTAAACATAAGGAAGAGCAGTTAATAATCGAAGGTTCTTTTTGGGTTGAAGCAGATTTGAATATTCCTAATGGTGAATCAATAATTAGACAGATACTTTATGGCAAAAAGTTTTATAAACAGGAATTTAATTTCAATTCAAATACAGCTTGGTTACCTGACAGTTTTGGTTTTAGTGCCATATTACCACAAATATTAGTTAAGTCTAATATAGATTACTTTATCACTACTAAATTACAGTGGAATGATACAAACTCTTTTCCCTATAATATTTTTAAATGGGAGGGAATTGATCAAAGTCAAATATCATCATATCTTCTCTCTGATACTTATGGTGGTAATCTTGAACCGAAAAAAATCTATAACGCCTGGGAAAATAAAAAACAAAACAATATTGCTGAGGTTCTTTCCCTCTATGGGTTTGGTGATGGTGGAGGAGGCAATACCGAAGAACAGTTAAATAAAATAGATTCTTTAAAAAAAATGCCTTACATACCTAATGTAAAAACAGGAACTATTACCAATCATCTAAAAAGTCTTTTCTCTCATCAAAGCTTACCTTTATGGAAAGGAGAATTATATTTAGAAAAACATAGAGGAACATATACAAGCAAAGCAAAACTAAAAAAATATAACAGGAAATTAGAATTCTTCTTAAAAGACATAGAATTATTATATTCAATCACTTTATTAAATGGTTTTAAAGATAGTTTTGATTTAATTAATTTATGGAAAATTCTTTTAAAAAATCAATTCCATGATATACTTACTGGATCTTGTATTGATAAAGTATCTAATACTGCAATCTCTGAGTACAAAACTCTAGAAAATGAGCTCCTGACAATTAAAAATAATATATTTGATTATATTTCCAATTTAACAGGGTTAAAAAATAATCAATATCTTTTTTTTAATTCTTACTCTTTTGCTATTACAGATTTATTATTTGTTAATTCAAATAATATAACTTCTAACTATAATTCAGTAAAAATCAATGACAAAATCTATCCTATTCAAATAAATAATGATAAGTTGTATTTTAAAATAAATAACTTCAAACAATTCACATTTAAAAAAGTAACATTAATTAACAAAGATAATATTACTTATAATAACTCTTTAAAATCATCAAAATATTCACTAGAAAATAAATTTATTAAGGTTCTTTTTGATAATAATGGAGAAATAACATCAATTTATGATAAAGAAAAAAGCATTGAATATATTAAAAAGAATAAAAAAGCAAACAAATTAACTTTATATAATGATAAATCATCATATTTTGACACCTGGGATATATCTATAACTGAAAAAAATAAAAGAGATATTAATATGATAAATGATATTAAAATAAAAAATAAAGGACCATATTTTCACTCTATTATAATTACAAGAAATTTTTATAATTCTTCTGTTACACAAGAAATAATCCTATATGATAACAAAAGAAAAATTGATTTTAAAACAATCATAAACTGGCAAGAGAGACAAAAACTATTAAAAACTATTTTTCCTATTAATATTGATAATGCATCTGCTTTATTTGACTTATCAATGGGTTTTATTGAAAGAGAAAATTATAAAAAAACCAGCTGGGAAAAGGCAAAAACAGAGGTTGCAGCACATAAATGGGTTAATTTAAATAACAGTGAGAGGAGTGTTAGTTTATTAAATAATTGTAAGTATGGACATCAAATAGATCAAAATACAATAAAATTGACTTTATTAAAAAGCGGTATTTATCCTGATCAAAATGCTGATTTAGGCAAACATATTTTTTCTTATTCTATATTATTAAATCCAAATCCAATAAATATTAATCTTATTGAAAAAGAAGCTCTCAAACTAAATAAAAAACCATTATCTTATACTTCAAACAGAGTATATAAACAAAAAAGCAATTATAATATTAATAATATATTTGATATTAAAAATGAGAATATTTTAGTTGACAGCTTTAAAGTGTCAGAAGATAACAAAGGCTATATTTTAAGAATACATGAATTCACTGGTAATAATACTGAACTTAAAATTAAAATAAATAAAAACACTAAATATATTTATGAAACTGATCTTATGGAAAATATTACTAATAAACTTTCTGATAAAAATATAATTTATTTAAAAATAAAATCTTTTGAAATAAAAACTTTTAAAATTATATTTAAATAAAAAACCCCCCTTTTAAGTAAACAGCTTTTTATTACTCAAACTGTCTACTAAAGGAGAGCATATAATTTTTTATATATTTTATTTTATCAATTAACTTTTAATTTTTTATTTACATCATATGTCTTTCTATCCTTGTACTCTTCTCTCTTACCATCATTCCATTCAGATATTGGAGATAGGTAACCAACTACTCTAGTATAAACTTCACATTTTTGTTTTTTACTCATAAACTCTCCTCCTCAATTTCTAATTTTTGTCTGAATCCCTTCTCTTATAAAAATATTTCTAAAATTATTAAGTTCCTCTTCACTAAAACTCCTCTTATTATTAAGCTTTACACTATTTACTTTTTCTGATCTGAAGTTTTGAATATAATAAGTACTTGTACCTTTAAGCTCCTTAGCAATCTTAGAAATTATATCTTCTGTATGCATTTCAGGAACTATAGTTGTTCTTAATTCATAGTCAAAATCAGAACTAATAATTAATTCTTTACTTCTTTTTATATTATCTAATATTCTCTTATTTATTACATTTCCACAAAACTTTCCATAATCCTCTATTGGACCCTTATAATCCATAGCAATATAGTCAACTAATTTATTATCAATTATATTTTTAAGCAAGTGAAAGTTTGTACCATTAGTATCTAGTTTAATTAAAAGTCCATATTCTTTAATTCTTTCCATTAAATTAATTACTGATTCCTGTATTAATGGTTCTCCACCAGTAATAACTATTCCATCTATTAATTCTTCTCTTTGTTCTAAAAATTGTAGAAATTTATCAATATTTAAATATTTATTAAAACCTTCTTTAGGGATCAATCCAGGATTATGACAGTATGGACAGTTCATATTGCATCCCTGGGTGAATAATACTGTAGATATGTTATCGGGATAATCAATCAGTGATGTCTTTTGTAAACCAGAAATTTTTATCTTCTCATTCACTTTTTTTCGCCCTTTCTTCAGCTTCACACTTCGGGCAATAATAATGTTCACCCTGTAAGTATCCATGAACCGGACATATACTAAATGTCGGAGTAATCGTATAATATGGTAATTTATAATTTTCTGCAATTCTACGCACAAGCTTCTTAGTGCTTTTAACTCCATTTAATCTTTCACCTAAAAATCCATGGAATACTGTACCTCCTGTATATTCAGCCTGTAAATCATCTTGAATATCTAATGCATCAAATATATCTTCAGTATAACCTACAGGTAGATGAGTTGAATTAGTATAATAAGGTTCGGCCTTGTTTTCAACAATCCTTTTTTCATTAGCTGCTTTGATATCATTTCCATACTTTCTTTTATCTAATCTAGCTAATCTATAGGAAGTAGATTCGGCTGGTGTGGCTTCTAAGTTATATAAATTATTGGTCTCTTCTTGATATTTTCGCATTCTTTTTTTCATTAATTCCATAACTTTAATTGAAAATTCTTTTGCCTCTTTATCACTTAAATCTTTACCCATGAAATTAATTACAGATTCATTCATTCCATTAATTCCTATTGTATTAAAATGATTTTTCCAGTACTCATCAAATCTCTTTTTAATGTTTCTTAAATAAAACTTTGAATAAGGATAAAGTCCTTGATCAGTTAAATTTTCTAATATTTTTCTTTTAATTTCTAAACTTTCTTTTGCTATATCCATTAGTTCATAAACTCTTTTCATATACTCATCTTTACTCTTTGATAAGTAACCGATACGTGCCATATTCAATGTGACTACCCCTATAGAACCTGTCATCGGGTTAGCACCAAATAATCCACCACCTCGTTTTCTTAACTCCCTGTTATCTAGCCTTAAACGACAACAGTTATGTGTTATATTACCATCAGAATGGACAAAGTAATGATTTTTATTAAGTTCTATATCATAAAATTCCTGTTGGTAGTCTAACTTTTTTCTTTCAATACTCTTTACATTAACTAATTTAAAATCAGAATTTTTTATAAACTCTGTATCTTGATCTGACAAATGTAATTCTTCACTTTTAGTAATATCTATAAAATTGTTTTCTTTTGACTGACTGATATCAGCATTTTTTTTATTTGGCATTTTATTATTTTTTACTACTAATAAGACATCCTCTTTATTTATCTTTTTAGCTTTTTTAGTAGTTATACTATTTTCACTATATATTGAAACTAAATGATCAACAGATATTCTCATAACTTTGCCATCACTAGTAGTTATAGTTACAAGTTGATTATCTTTAATTTTTAAAAACTTATCTATATTTATCCATTCTAATTTTCCATTATCTTTATTTAATGACAATGCTTTTACTTGATCATTTACTTCATACCATTCTTGATCAATCTTTTTACCTTTATGTGATTCAAATAATTCTTTTATGGCCTGTTTTGTAATTCTATCTTTATATTTAGTGAGTATTGATTCATCTGGATATAAACACATAGATCTTGCGTCTTCTGGATCCATATCAGAGTTCACAAAGTTACTAAAATAGGGTATTCCATATTTAGCTGTCATTTCCCAAACTGGATCTAATACCGGATTTTCCCAATTGAAATCTGTTGTTATATTGTAGGTTGGAATAGGAAAAGAAAAAACTCTCCCTTTAGAATCTCCTGACATCATAACTTCTGCAAACGCTTTATTTATAAAATCCATTTCTTTTTGAAATTCACTATAAGTACTTTCTTTCATTTCACCACCAATAATAACTGATTGCTCCTTGAAATGGTTTGGAACAGATAGGTCCATAGTAATATTTGTAAATGGAGATTGAAAGCCTACCCTTGTTGGTACATTCATATTAAATAAGAACTCCTGCATAGCCTGTTTAACTTCTTTATAATCCAAATTATCATATGCTATATATGGAGCTAATAATGTGTCAAAGTTTGAAAAAGCCATTGCTCCTGCTGCTTCACCTTGTAAAGTGAAAAAGAAGTTTACTATTTGTCCTAAAGCTGTTTTTAAATGTTTAGGAGGATCACTTTCTATCTTAGTAGAAACACCTTTAAAACCAGTTCTTAAAAAATCTTCAAGATCCCAACCACAACAATATACACTCAAGTTTCCTAAATCATGTATATGAAAATCTCCATCTATATGTTTTTTACCTGCTTCTTCTGGATATATTTCTTGTAACCAGTATTGAGAAGTAACTTCTGAAGAAATAAAATTATTTAGACCCTGTAAAGAATAACCCATATTACTGTTTTCTTTTACTTTCCAATCATCAAAGCTTAAATAATTTTTCATAGCAACAATGGCATCATTAAATAACTTTTGTGTGTCCCTTATTTTTTTATGTTGTTCACGGTATAAAATATAAGCTTTTGCAACCTCAGCATAACCTTTTTCGATCAAAACTTTCTCCACTAAATCCTGTATTTGTTCAACCTCAGGTACTCCATTTTCTTTAAAGAATATATTTAAATAGGAAACTACTTCTTGAGTTATTTCTTCACCAATATTTTCATCTATTAAGTCAACAGCTTTAGCTGCTTTTAATACTGCATCTTTAATTTTTTTTCTATTAAATTCAACTGTAGAGTCATCACGTTTTTTTACATATTTTATTCCCATTAAATTATTTCCCCCTTTAAAAATAAAAAACCCAACTCCATTTTGAATAAAGTCAGGGTATTAAATACATACCTTATCCTGTCTCAATGATAACAAGTAAAAAATATCTCAGGTAGTTCTCCTGGCTAAGTCTTATCAAATTAACAACCTTCCCAAATAATGAGTGATGATTTAGTTAATTCTATTCCTCACAGTGGAAGATCCGTTCAGGTTTTTCACCTGAGTACTTTTTAAATTTTTCACAAATAAAAAGTGTTTTATAATAATTCTCTTATATCTTTATATTCTTTAAGAAAGCTAAATATCCTGCTATAAAATCATATTAATTCCAAAAATAATTAATATAACTCCAGCAATAAAATCTGCATACTTTTCAATAATTATTATCCTTTTTAAGTATTTTATTATAAACAACGAAAGTAATGTAAATAGAGAAGCAAAAACACCAATTATTAAGGAATTTAAAAACATATTAATTAATAAATCATTATAGAGGACAGAAAAACCTACACCTAAAGCATCAATACTTACACTTATACCTAAAACAACTACCGATAGTAAAGTGAGTTTACGATAAATACACTCTTCTTCTTTTTTAAATCCTTCACTAAATAAGAATATACCTATTATTAAAATAATCACTCCACTAACTAAGTCACTAATTTTTATGATTTTAAGATTAATAAAATTCCCTAATAATGCCCCTGTTAATGCTAGTAAAAATTGAAAAAAACCAAAAGAAAAAATTAATAAGATTCTATCTTTAATCTTTAATTGAGTACCACAAGCGATTCCCATTGATACTCCTGAAGCATCTAAAGAAAGAGCTATTGCAATTAAGATAATGTCCATTAGTACCATC
>JAIPEV010000007.1 GCA_021736965.1 Halanaerobiales bacterium
TTTTTCCTAGAATATCCATAATCTTTACCTCCTTTTTGCACCAAAAGCAGCATCACTTTGTAATAAGTTAGAATGTGTAAATAGATCAATAACATTTTTAGTAATAAAAAATGCAGTAAACATACTGACTAAAACACCTATACCGAGTGTGACAGCAAAACCTCTTACTGTACCACTTGTATAGTAGGCTAATATTAAGGCAGTAATTAATGTTGTTACATTAGCATCAATAATTGTTTTATAAGCTCTTCTAAACCCTGCATCAATTGAAGCTCTTAGTGTTTTGCCTGATTTTCTTTCATCTTTTATTCTCTCAAATATTATAATATTAGCATCTACAGCCATCCCTATTGAAAGTATCAAACCTGCAATACCAGGTAATGTAAGAGTAGCCTGTAGTCCTGCCAAAGTACCCATTAACAATATTCCATAAATTATTAATACTGCTGCAGCCAGTACTCCTGGGAATCGGTAATAAAACATCATATAGATAGCAACAAGTAATAATCCGATTAATCCTGCAATTAAACTTTTACGGATTGATATTTCTCCTAAAGTTGGGCCAACAATTCTACTTTCCATAACCCTAACTGGTACAGGTAATGAACCTTCTCTTATTAAAATTGCATCTTTTTGAGCATCTTCAACTGTATCATAACCTGTAATTTGACCTTTACCAGAAATTGTGGTTTGTACAACAGGATTAGTAAGTAGTTCATCATCTAGATATATACCAATTTTTTGGCCCATATACTGTTGTGTGATATCTTCAAACTTTATTGCTCCTTCACTGTTCATTTCAAATGCAACCACTGGTCTACCATATTGATCATAGTCAGCTTGAGCAGTTTTGACATAATCACCAGTTAATAATACTTGGCCAGCAGAGTTTCTAAATGTTAAAACAGCTGTTCTACCAATTGTTTCAACAGCTTGATTAGGGTTATCAATTGCAGGTAGTTCAACTATAATCCTATCACTACCCTCTCTTTGAATAACCGGTTCAGTTAGGCCTAACTGATTAACTCTTCTTTCAATAACCTGTACAACACCTGTCATTACATCATCATTTATGGGTCTCTCTTCTGTTGGTTGGGCCTGTAATACAATATGTGAGCCTCCCTGTAAATCAAGACCTAAATTAATACTGTAATAGGAATATAGAAATACTGCAAATATAATGACAGCTAATATAAATATAAGTTTTATCATTCTTTTTTGTTTATATCTCATATTACTATTTCCTCCCGTTTCTTAAACAGTTATAAATTTTCATATTTTATGTGATCAATTATTCTCATATCAGGAATTGGCCAATATACCCAAAAAGCAAGCCCTGAAATGGTATCATAGGGAACAAAACCAACATAACTTGGATATCTACTATCTGCACTATTGTTACGATTATCACCCATTACAAATATAGATTCTTCTGGAACCTGATATGGTCCGAAAGTACCCACCATTTGTTCTTCAATATAAGGCTCTTTAAGTGGTTGACCATTAACATAAGTAACTCCTTCTTTTATATAAACAGTGTCACCAGGTATCCCGATAACCCTTTTTATATACTTCTTTTTTGGAGCTCCTCGAGGAGTAAAAACAACAACTTCTCCTCTTTGTGGATCCCTGAATCGATATATAAACTTATTGACAAACAACCTTTCACCATCATGTAAATTTGGTTCCATAGATTGTCCATCTACAACAAAGGATTGAGCTACAAATGTAATTATAAAAAAAGCTAAAATACCTGCAATAACAACAGATTGCAGGATTTCTTTTAGATCACCGCTATCCAATTTTAGTCACTCCCGGTTTTTATTCTTTATTTTCTTTTTCAACTTCTTCTTCTTCTACCTCTTCAGATTTATCTAATCTTGCAATTGCTTTTTGGACAACATCTACATCAACATTAGAAGATACTCTTAATCTTATATTGTCCTCTTTGATCTTAACAATCTTAGCCTTTAACCCACCGATTGTAACTATCTTATCTCCTACTTTTAAATTATCTAGCATATCATCATGCTCTTTTTGTTGTTTTCTCTGTGGTCTAATTAAGAAAAACCAGAATACTCCAAAGATTAAAACCCATGGTAATACTGCGTAAATATATTGCATTTTATTAACCTCCTTATTTTTTTACTCTCTTATAATTTCAATACCAGATTAAATTATCCTTCAATTTTTTTACATTTAATTTTTATTTGGCATTGATTTTATTGTACTTTTTATAAAAATTTTCTCTAAATGTGAGAAAACTATTATCTTCAATAGAATCACGAATCTTTTTCATCAAGTTAATAAAGAAATATAAGTTATGATATGTTGTCAACCTTACACCTAATATTTCTTTTCTTTTCAAAAGATGTCTGACATATGCCCTAGAATAGTTTTGACAGACATAGCAGTTACAATCTTTATCAGGTGGATCAAAATCATCCTTATATGTTGCATTTCTAATCGTTATTCTACCCTCAGAAGTGTAAATCGAACCATGTCTGGCGATCCTTGTAGGCATCACACAATCAAACATATCTATCCCTCTTAGCACACCTTCTATTAAATCTTCGGGAGTACCCACTCCCATTAAGTATCTAGGCTTATCTTCAGGCATTAAAGGAACTGTAAACTCAAGTGTATCTAACATATCTTTTTTTGCTTCTCCAACACTTAATCCACCAATAGCATAACCAGGAAAATTAATTTGAACCATCTCTTTTACACTTTTTTCTCTCAAATCTTTAAAAATTCCACCCTGAATAATTCCAAATAAACTTTGGTCAACATTTTCCATTGCTTCTTTAGATCTTAATGCCCACCTTATAGTTCTGTCAAGTGAGTTAGATACATAATCATAGTTTGTAGGTTCTGGAGGACATTCATCGAAAGCCATCACAATATCTGCTCCTAAGGCGTTTTGAATTTCTACTGACTTTTCAGGAGAAATAAAATGTTTTGAACCATCAATATGTGACTGAAAATATACTCCTTCTTCTTTGATCTCCCTTAGATCTGACAAACTAAAAACTTGAAATCCACCACTATCTGTTAAGATTGGTTTTTCCCAGTTCATAAACTTATGAAGTCCCTTAGCTTCTTCAATTAATTTGTGGCCAGGACGTAAATAAAGATGATATGTGTTTCCTAAAATAATTTCAACACCAATTTCTTTTAACTCTCTGGGTGTCATTGCCTTCACAGTTGCTTGGGTACCCACCGGCATAAATATTGGAGTATGTATCTCTCCATGTTGGGTTTTAATCTTACCCCTTCGAGCATTAGAATCAGAATCTTTTGTGATTAATTTAAAAGAAAAACTCATTAAATGTACATCCCTTCTTAGTAAATAAACATTGCATCTCCTAAACTATAAAACCTGTATTTATCTTTTATTGCTTTCTTGTATGCCTTAAATATTTTTTCTTTGCCTGCTAAAGCAGAAACCATCATCAGTAAGGTTGATTTAGGCAAATGAAAATTTGTTACTAATCCATCAATAACTTTAAATTCATAGCCAGGATAGATAAAAATATCTGTCCAACCCTTAAATTCTTTTATTTTACCATTAGCTGCTACAGTTTCTAAAGCTCTTGTCACAGTAGTACCTACTGAGATAATTCTACCATTATTGCTTTTAACCTTTTTGATCTGATCAATTACATCTTTTTTTACCTCTATATATTCAGAATGCATCTCATGATTTTCAATTTGATCTTCTTTTACAGGTCTAAAAGTCCCTAACCCTACATGTAATGTTATATATTTTACTGTAACTCCTTTATCTTTTATCTTTTTAATTAACTGATCAGTAAAATGTAGTCCAGCAGTAGGTGCAGCAACTGAACCCTTCTTTTTTGCATAAACTGTTTGATATCTCTCTGGTTGTTCTAAATCTTCTTTTATATATGGTGGTAATGGCATTTGACCTAACTTATTTAAAATATGATCAAAGTCACCATCATAATCAAACTCCATAATCCTACCACCAAAATCTGTATATTGAACTGCTTTACCAATTAGTTCTCCCTTACCAAATTTTATATTCACACCTTTTTTAACCCTTCTACCAGGTCTAACCAATACTTCCCACCTATTATGCTTTAGTTGGTTTAAAAGTAGAACTTCAATTTTAGTTCTGGTTGGAATTTTATTACCATATAACCTAGCAGGAATTACCTTACTGTTATTAAGAATTAATAAATCCTCTTTATTTAAAAGGTCTAATATTTCATAGAATTTCTTTTCAGTTATACTTCCATTATTCTTATTTAATAACATCAGTCTCGATTGATCTCGTTTATTAATTGGTTTTTGAGCTATTAGTTCTTCTGGTAAGTTGTAATCAAAATCATCGACCTTCATTAATATATCCTCCTAGATTATCAATCACCATCAAATAGGTCTTTATCTCTATCTCTTTTTTTCCCAATATGTTGGTAAGCAGAAGATGTTGCCACTCTCCCACGTGGAGTTCTTTCCAAAAAACCCATCTGGAGTAAGTATGGCTCATATACATCCTCAATTGTTTCAGTTTCCTCACTTATAGCAGCAGCAAGGGTATTTAGCCCTACTGGACCACCATCAAATTTTTCTATTATTATTTCTAGTAGCTTATGATCGATACTATCTAAACCTTTTTCATCTATTTCTAATAATTTTAGGGCTTGATCAACTACTTTCGAAGAAACAACTCCTTCTGCTTTTACTTCTGCATAGTCTCTGACCCTTTTTAATAACCTGTTACTAATTCTTGGAGTTCCACGAGACCTCTTTGCTATCTCAACAGCACCTTCATCATCTATTTCAATATCTAATATTCTAGCTGATCTTTTTACTATTTTAGTAAGTTCTTTATCATTATAAAATTCTAATCTATTAATAACACCAAATCTATCTCTAAGTGGTGAACTTATTAATCCAGCTCTAGTTGTTGCTCCAACCATTGTAAAGGGGTTTAAATCCAATCTAACCGATCTTGCACTAGGTCCTTTCCCGATTATTATATCTAAACAAAAATCTTCTAAGGCTGGATATAAAACCTCTTCAACCATCATATTTAGACGGTGTATTTCATCGATAAATAAAACATCATTATCTTGTAAGTTAGTCAATATAGATGCTAAATCTCCTGGCCTTTCAATAGCTGGCCCAGATGTTTTATGAATATTTACATTTAGTTCATTTGCAATTATTGTTGCCAAAGTGGTCTTTCCTAAACCCGGAGGTCCATATAAAAGAACATGATCTAAAGCTTCACCACGATTTTTGGCAGCTTCTATAAAAATGTCTAACTTTTCTTTGGTTTTTTTCTGCCCTATATAGTACTTTAATTTTTCTGGCCTTAAGTTTTTATCAAAGTTATCTTCTTCGAATTTCCTGGTAGGAGATACAATTCTGTCAGATTGTTCCATTTAATGTTTATCCCTCCCCAGAAAACTTAATATACTCTTGATTTTATCCTCTAATTTCATCTTATCATCTATATCTATTTCTTCAATTGTATTGTCAATCTCTTTTTTACTGTAACCCAATTGAGTTAGGGCTTCGTAAACATCTTTGTCATAATTATTAATAGATTTACTCTTATCTAGTTGTAACTCTGGTAACATATCCTCAATCTTGCTTTTTAACTCTAAAATGAGCCTTCTAGCAGTCTTTGGTCCAATACCTGAAACTTCTTTTAAAACTGAAACATTTTCTGTTAAAATTGCATTAATAAATCTGTCATAAGATAAAGCAGATAAAACATTTGTTGCTGCTGAAGGTCCTACTCTTGAAACAGAAAGTAGTATCTTAAAAAGCATCTTCTCTTCAGCTGTTTTAAATCCATAGAGATCAATTGCATCTTCTCTAACATATGTATAAATAAAAAGTTCAATCTTTTTATTAAGCTCTTGATCATTGAATAGTTTGGGAACCTTAACCTGGTAACCAACTCCATTTACATCTACTATTATATTATTTTTACTATTATAAATTAATTTGCCTTCAAGATATCCTATCACTTAATGTCACCCCATTTTTCTTTGCTGGCATAACTATGACCATGACATATAGAAATTGCTAATGCATCAGCTGCATCATCAGGTTTAGGAATTTCATCTAGATTCAATAAAGCCTTTACCATCTGCTGCACCTGCCTTTTAGATGCTCTTCCATATCCTACTACTGCTTGTTTCACCTGTAAAGGTGTATACTCAGCTACCTGAATTCCTTGTTTAGATCCGGCTAATAAGATAACACCTCTAGCTTGTCCAACTCTAATAGCTGTTTTAACATTTTTATTAAAAAAAAGTTCTTCAACCGCAATTTGATCTGGATCATACTTTTTAATAAGTTCTATTAGTTGATCGTATAACTTGGATAATCTAGTTACATCATCTAATTTAGAACTAGTTTCGATAGTATTATAGTCTATTAACTTAAAAGAATTCCCTTTTTTTTCTAAAACCCCATATCCTATAATTGCCAGTCCTGGATCTATACCTAGTATTATCAAATGATCACCCCATTGGATGAATAATATTGTCAAATTTTAAATGACACTGAATTCTCAGTGCCATCTGATGAAAGTTTATTTACTTATTCTTCATTTTCAATTTTTTCCATGATCTCTCCAGGAATATCGAAATTAGAATAAACTTCCTGAATATCATCATGATCTTCTAATTCATCCATCAACCTTAACATCTTTTTAGCATTTGATTTATTTAATTTTATTGTATTATTGGGAACCATAGCAAGATCAGATTCAACAAATTCAAATCCTTTTTCTTTTAAAGTCTTTTTCACATCCTGAAATGCATTTGTCTTTGTATATACTGTTACAAAATTATCCTCAGTATCTATATCTTCTGCTCCTGATTCGATAGCTTCCATCATTACTTCTTCTTGATTAAGATCTGTTGATTCCATATCTATAATTATTTGCCCTTTTCTTTCAAACATCCAGGCAACACAGCCAGCTTCACCTAAGTTACCTTCATGTTCAGATAATATATGTCTGATTTCAGAGGCAGTTCGGTTTCTATTATCACTCATAATATCTAAATATAATGCCACACCACCAGGACCGTATCCTTCATAGTTGAACTGTTTATATTCAACACCTTCTAGATCTCCTGTCCCTCTTTTTATCGCTCTTTCTATATTATCTTTAGGCATATCATTATCTTTTGCTTTATCTATTGCAAATGCTAAGTCAGCATTCATTTCAGGATCTCCACCACCTTCACGGGCAGCAACAGCAATCTTTTTGGATAGTTTTGAAAATAATTTTCCTCTTTTTTTATCCTGTTTTTGTTTTCTATGTTTTATATTTGCCCACTTAGAATGTCCAGCCATAACTTACCCTCCTAAAGCTTATTCTGAACTTTATTCTAACATAATTTAGCCACTATTTCAATTTTATAATAAAAAAATAAAACATATGTTTGCTATAATAATTCAAAATATGAGTAACACTATAAGCCGGGTTCTGTTATAGATAATCATCTATCTAGGATAATAATTGCTTATTACCTCAAGCGTCCAACCCGGAGAAAAAGCGGACCACTTTAAAATCTCCCTATTTGGACTTACTTCGGATGGGGTTTACCAAACTATCCAGTCACCTGAATATTGGTGAGCTCTTACCTCACCTTTTCACCCTTACCATAAATGGCGGTATATTTTCTGCGGCACTTTCCTGAGAGTTACCTCCACTGGGTATTACCCAGCATCCTGCCCTGTGAAGCCCGGACTTTCCTCAGTAGAACTCTACCGCGATCATCCGTACTACTCATATTCAACTTTAGCATTAACAGTATAGCAATCATTTATTGTTTAGTCAAGCTCATTTAGAAGGTGAAATTTTATAAGTCAATCCAAGGATTAGTATTAGTTTCAGACTTAATAATATCTACTTCATAGTTTTCTTTACTGCAGAGTTCTTCAAGATAGTCTGCTATTAAATCAATAAAAATTATCTCTGTATTAAAATGGTTTGCATCTATTAAGTTTAAACCATAGTCTTGAGCTAACTGTGCCTCATGAAACTTAATATCACCAGTAATAAATAAGTCAGCACCTTGAGTTTTGGCTGTCGATATATAGTCTGTTCCTGCCCCACTGCAAATAGCAACTTTTTTTATCTCACTATCTAAATCTCCACTAACTTTAAGGTTAGTAATATTTAGCTTTTGTTTGACTATTTCACAATAATCTTTTAAAACCATGGACTCCTTTAAGTTACCAATACGACCAATTCCTTTATATTTTGATTGCAAAGGTAATTGATAGATATCATAAGCAACTTCTTGATAAGGATGGGTCTTTAACATTTGTTTTATTACATTATCAATCTTGCTTTCTTTTACAATGGTTTCTATCTTAATCTCTTTTACATGTTCTGTACTTCCCTTTTTCCCAAGGTAAGGATCTGTATTTTCTCCCGGTTTAAAAGTACCTTCTCCTGTTATATTAAAAGAGGTATTACTATAATTACCAATATTGCCCGCTCCTTTATCAAAAAGTGCTTGTCTAAGCTTATCAGCATCTTTTTCAGGAACATAAACTGCTAATTTATATACTTTATACTCTTTTTCTTTTGACAAAAGTTCAGTATTTTCTATCAACAAGAGCCTGGTCAGATAATCATTTAATCCACCGTCTGCTATATCCATGTTTGTATGGGTTGAATAAATTGCAATATTATTTTTAATTGCCTTTATTATTATTTTGCCTGTCTTTGTTTGATCATGAATAGACTTTAAAGAATTAAAAATTAAGGGATGATGAGATATTATCATATCAATTTTTTTATTAATAGCTTCATCTAAGACAGCAAGGTTTAAATCCATAGTAACCATTATCTTGTTTACATTTAAGTTGTATTCGCCAACCTGAAGTCCACTATTGTCCCAATCAAGAGCATCCGTATTAGGAGCAAGTTTGCTAATCTTTGCTATTACCTTTTGCATATTAATCATAGTTACACCCCTCATCTAGTGATATAAAATAAAAAACCTTGTCCAAATTAAAGAACAAGGTGTAATTACTTTTGGTGGGCCTACTAGGATTCGAACCTAGGACTAACCGGTTATGAGCCGGTTGCTCTGACCAGCTGAGCTATAGGCCCTCTTAATTTATTTATATAACTTTTATGCAAATTTCTTAACACAAAAGTAATTATATGATAGAAAACTTAACAGGTCAAAGTCAAATAAGACCTTGTAGTATGACTTTAGATAAATTATCTTATTATTGCTACTTAATAATCTGAAATACTCTCTAATGCTCACTAACTCAAATAATCTTTTAGTTTCTTACTACGACTAGGATGTCTTAGTTTTCTAAGTGCCTTAGCTTCTATTTGTCTAATTCTTTCTCTTGTTACTCCAAATTCCTTCCCTACTTCTTCTAAGGTTCTAGGTCTTCCATCTTCAATTCCAAATCTTAACTCTAATACTCTTTTTTCCCTTGATGTCAAAGTGTCTAATACATTATCTAGTTGATCTCTTAATAACATATATGAAGCAGCTGAAGCTGGAGCAGGTGCATCTTCATCTTCTATGAAATCTCCAAGATGACTGTCTTCTTCTTCTCCAATAGGAGTCTCTAATGATACTGGTTCTTGTGCTATCTTTTTAATCTCTCTTACTTTATCAGCACTCATATCCATCTCCTCACCAATCTCTTCTGGTGTAGGTTCTCTACCCTTTTCTTGTAATAGTTGGCGGGAGACTCTAATTAATTTATTTATAGTTTCAACCATATGAACAGGTATTCGTATTGTTCTAGCTTGATCAGCAATAGAGCGTGTTATAGCCTGTCTAATCCACCAGGTTGCATACGTACTAAACTTATACCCCTTTGTATAGTCAAACTTCTCTACGGCCTTCATCAGACCCATATTTCCCTCTTGAATTAAATCTAAAAACAGCATTCCTCGACCTACATATTTTTTGGCTATACTTACCACTAATCTTAAGTTGGCCTCAACTAACTGTCTTTTTGCTTCTAAATCTCCTTGTTCCATTCTTTTAGCTAAATCTACTTCTTCTTCTGCAGTCAATAGATCAACCTTACCAATTTCTTTTAGATACATACGCACAGGATCATCTATACCTACACCTTGAGGAATACTCAAGTCAAGTTCATCATCTTCATCATCATCTTCTTTATCATCTCGATCATCATCAATAATATCTATATCCATCTCTGTAAATATATCATAGATTTCTTCTATTTCTTCAGAATCTAAATCAACATCTTCTAAAGCATCCATGATCTCTTCATATTTTAATTCGCCATCTTTTTTACCTTTTTTAATCAGAACTTTTACCTGTTTAATATTTTCGGGTTTTACTTCTTCTTTAGCCATATATACTACCTCCTTCCTAAATCTGTAATATACTGTGGTAATCTTTTAGTAATTTATTAGTACGTTTTAAGTCTAACTTAAAACCTTCTAATTCTTCATAAATATCCTTTTTTACACCATTTTTATACTCTTCAATTATCAAATCTTTTATTGCTTTAAACTTACCATCACTAACTTCTTGATTCTCTCTAACTGTTAAGATCATAAAGTAATCTTTTAATTTACTATCCTTTATTTCCTCTTCGATATTAGTATTTACTATATCTTTACCTTTATTTAAAACAAATTGGTATGCTTTTTTATAAAGACCATCTAGATAGTCAGGTTTGATCTTATCTTTTATTTGATTTATCCTTGCAGGATTATCTATTAGGACCTTTATAAGTAAATCATAATGATTTAAATCTTTCAAATCTTTTTTCGAACCCTTATCTTGTATTCTATTATTATTCTCTTTTTCCTGCTTATTTTTTTGATTAAATGAAATTAATGCCTTTTGCATAGCATTTTTATCAATATTTAAGATCTCAGCAGCCTTATTTAGATAGATATCCTGTTCAATTGGATCTTCTATTTGTGATAATACTTTCAAAACTTTTTTAGATCGATTAATCCTCTCGTTTATATTAAAAGTGTTTTTATCCTTTAAAATATTACGAATTCTATACTCTATTAAGTTATATGAACTTTCCATCAACTTTTTAAATTGATTAATACCCTCGTTTTTAATGAAGTCATCCGGATCTGCATCTTCTGGAAGTTTAACAACTTTTACATTAAGTCCTTCTTTTTTAAATATCTTTAGCCCTTTTAAAGTAGCCTGTTCTCCAGCAAAGTCTGGGTCAAAAGCAGTATATACATTATCGACATACCTTTTAATCAGTATTGCCTGTTGGTCTGTAAGAGCTGTACCTAAAGAAGCAACCGCATTATCTATACCATATTTATGAGCAGTGATTACATCTGTATATCCTTCCATAATTACAGCACTGTTTGTTTTTCTAAAACCTTTCTTTGCCCAGTTTATACCATAGAGATTTTTGCTCTTATGAAAGATTAATGTTTCAGGTGAATTATAGTACTTAGGAGGATTAGACTCCTGGTCCATACTTCTTCCTCCAAAAGCAATAACTTCACCCTGTGTGTTAAATATTGGAAACATAATCCGATCTCTAAACTTATCATAGTAGTTATCATTTTTATGACCTACTAAACCAGATTCTAACATAATATCTTCTTTGAAGCCTCTATTTGATAAAAAATTATAGAGCCCATGCCAACTATCAGGTGCATAACCAAGATGATATCTCTCTATATCTTTTTCATTATAGCCTCTTTTTTCCAAATATTTAAATGCTTGATTTCCAATCTTTTTATTTAATAGTAAGTAATTATAATACTTTGCAGCAAGATCATGAATTTTGAATACTTCTTCTCTTTTTTTATTATACTTTTTCGAATATCCCTTACTGTCAGGGAGTTCCATATTGACTTTTCTCGCTAATATTTTTAAACTTTCTATAAATGTTATATTTTCAATTTCCATTATAAAATTAAAAATGTCTCCACCTTTTCCACAACCAAAACAATAATAAAATTGGTTGTTTGGATTTACTGTAAAAGATGGAGTATTTTCTTGATGAAAAGGACATAACCCTTGATAGTTTTTACCTGTTTTTTTTAACTGTACGTATTCAGAAACCACCTCTACAATATCATTTCTATCTTTTACAATTTCACTAAACTGTTCATCATTATTTTTCATAGTTATCATTCCTGCTATTTATATTATTCTTTATCAGTAAAAAAAATCCTTCATTATAGATTATATATAAGTCACATAATGATTTATTCAGGAGCAGATGATAAATTCCTGCTTAAATATCAAATTTTAAATATTAAAAATAATAATTAATCTACATACCAAGGTTTAGGAATAAATAAATCTTTCCCAACTTTAATTGCATATCGATCTGACATTCCTGCTATATAATCAATTATAATCTGTTCTGTGGTAAAGTCACTTTCTTTTAATCTAAATTGATCTGGAATCTGTTCAGTATTATTCATATAATATTTAAAAAGTAGCTGGAGCAATTTAATCGCTTTACTTTCTTCTTTTTTTGCTAAAGAACCAAAGTAAATGTTTTCAAATAAATACTTTCTTAATTTTCTTGTTGCATTATATACCTCTTTGCTTCGTGATATATCAGACTTACCCATACTCATATTAATCATATCTCTAACCATTGTATCAATTCTTTTAGAATGATTTTTACCCAGAGTATTTATTGCATCTTGAGGAAGGTCATCAATAGAGATCAAATCAGCCCTTATTGCATCATCAATATCATGGTTTATATATGCAATTCGATCAGATATTCTTACAATTTTACCCTCTAAAGTCTTAGGTTCATTATCACCTGTATGGTTTAATATTCCATCTCTTACTTCATCAGTTAAATTTAAACCAGGTATCTCTTCTTTTCTTTTTTCTAAATAATTTACAACTCTTAAGCTTTGTTTATTATGTTCAAACTTTGTTGAACATACTTCACTTAAAGCCTCTTCTCCCGCATGTCCAAAAGGGGTATGACCCAAGTCATGACCCAAAGAAATTGCTTCAGTTAGATCTTCATTAAGCCTTAAACTTCTAGCAATTGTACGTGCAATTTGTGAGACCTCTAAGGTATGAGTTAATCTTGTTCGGTAATGATCACCTTCTGGAGCAATAAAAACTTGAGTCTTGTGTTTAAGCCTTCTAAATGCTTTGGAATGAATAATACGGTCCCTATCACGTTGATAACAAGTTCTAAACTCACATTTTTTTTCTTGATATCTTCTACCATTACTATCTATGCTAAAATTAGCATATTTTGATAGTTCACGTAATTCTTTTTCTTCAGTAAACTTTCTCATTTTTTTAACTCCTAACCGATAAAATTAATAAGAGAGAACCCATATATAAGCTATGGGCTCTCCCTTTATAACATCAATTAATATAGAATAATAAAGATGTAATTATTCTATTAAGCTTGATCTTCTATTTGAGCTTGAGCTGCAGCAAGTCTTGCAAGAGGTACTCTAAATGGTGAACAAGATACATAGTTTAAGCCCACTCTATGACAGAACTTTACAGAACTGGGTTCTCCACCATGTTCCCCACAGATACCAATCTTAAGATTTTCTTTAGTCTGACGTCCTTTGTCAACAGCTATCTTCATCAATTTACCTACTCCATCTTGATCTAAGACTTGGAATGGATTGTTTTCAAAGACGTTATCTTCAATATATTTTGCTAAAAACTTACCTTCTGCATCATCTCTACTAAATCCATAAGCAGTTTGTGTTAAGTCATTTGTTCCAAATGAAAAGAACTCAGCCTCTTCAGCTATTTCATCAGCAGTAATACATGCCCTTGGTAACTCTATCATAGTACCTATTGTGTAGTTTAACTCTACTCCTAATTTATCTAATACTGTTTGAGCTGCTTTTAGTGCAGAATTTTTAGTAATTTTTAACTCTGCAATATCAGAGACAAGTGGAATCATTACTTCAGGACTTACTTTCTTACCTTCTAGGGCAAGTTCACCAGCCGCTTCAAATATTGCTTTTACTTGCATTTCATAAATCTCAGGATAACTTATACCTAATCTACATCCTCTATGTCCTAACATCGGATTTACTTCTTCAAGCCTTTCAACTTCTTTAAGCATCTTTTCTTTTTCTTTTAATTTTTCTGGATTATTGCCTTTTATTCTTAACTCTGTTACCTCTACTAATAGTTCACCATGATCTGGTAGAAATTCATGTAAAGGTGGATCCAGCAATCTAATAGTTACAGGTCTTTCACCCATTGCTTCAAATATACCTTTAAAATCTTCTTTTTGCATGGGCAGTAACTTATCTAAGGCTTTTTTCCTAGTTTCTGTATCTGTTGCTAATATCATATCTTGGACTATTGGTAGACGATCTTCTGCAAAGAACATATGCTCTGTTCTTGTTAAACCAATTCCTTCTGCTCCATACTCAACAGCTTTTTTTGCATCAGCTGGAGTATCTGCATTTGTTCTTACATTAATCTTTCTAAAGTTATCAGCCCACTTCATTAATTTTTCGAAGTTTTTGTCTAATTCAGGATCAATAGTTGGAGCCTCACCATAGTAAACTTCACCATTTCCACCGTCTATAGTAATACACTCACCCTTTTTGATTATTCTACCATCAACAGTAAACTCTTCTTTTTCATAGTCTACACTAATAGCTTCACAACCTGCCACAGCTGGTTTACCCATACCTCTTGCAACCACTGCAGCATGACTAGTCATACCGCCTCGTGAAGTTAGTATACCTTGAGCTGCCGCCATTCCATGTATATCTTCAGGTGAGGTTTCTGTTCTAACTAAAATTACTTTTTCGCCCTCATTACCTCTTTCAGCAGCTTCATCAGAATCAAAAATTACCTCTCCTGAAGCAGCCCCTGGGGAAGCATCTAAACCAGTTGCTAGGAGATCAACCTCTGCATCTGGATCGATTCTTTTGTGTAGTAACTGATCTAATTTCTTAGGATCAACTCTCATCACAGCAGTCTCTTTATCAATTAATCCTTCATCAACCATATCAACTGCTATTTTAATTGCTGCTTTAGCTGTTCTTTTACCAGTTCTGGTTTGAAGCATGTATAGTTCACCTTGTTGAATAGTGAACTCAACATCCTGAACATCTTTATAGTGTTGTTCTAATTTTTCAAAAATTTCTACCAGTTGTCGATAAGCCTGTGGCATATCATTTTTGAGCTCCTGGATATCTTTTGGAGTACGAACACCAGAAACAACATCTTCACCCTGAGCATTTTTTAGATATTCTCCATAGTACTTCTTTTCACCGGTAGAAGGATTTCTTGTAAATGCAACACCTGTACCACAGTCTTCTCCCATGTTTCCATAAACCATAGTTTGTACATTAACTGCAGTACCCCAGTGGTGAGGTATGTCATTTAGATTTCTGTAACTAATTGCTCTTTCATTATTCCAGGAACCAAATACGGCTGTAATTGCTTTCCAAAGCTGTTCTTTTGGATCTTCTGGAAAATCAAGACCTGTTAGTTCTTTAATATGTTTTTTAAACTCTTTAACCAATTCCTTAAGTGCTTTTACATCAAGATCAGTATCAACTTCTGCACCATACTCTTCTTTTTTTGCTTCAATAATTTCTTCAAACTCACTACCATCAATACCTAAAACCACATTACCATACATTTGAACAAATCTACGGTAAGAATCATAAGCAAATCGTTCATTTCCGGTCTTTTTTGTCAAGCCATTTACAGTCTGATCATTTAACCCAAGATTAAGTACAGTATCCATCATGCCCGGCATTGATTCACGAGCACCTGATCTAACAGATACTAAGAGAGGATCTTCAACATCGCCAAATTCTTGACCCATTAGTTCTTCTAATCTCTCAAGTGCTTCTTTTACTTGTTGGTCTAAATTTTTAGGATAGTTTTCATCGTTTTCATAATACAAGGTACAAACCTCTGTAGTTATTGTAAATCCTGGAGGAACATTTATTCCAAGATTTGTCATTTCAGCTAGATTAGCACCCTTACCACCTAGTAAGTTTTTTAGTCCAGTTCTACCATCAGCTTCTCCTCCACCAAAAAAATATACATATTTGTTTTCGGACATTAAATATTAATACCTCCTCTGTATTTTTATCTTTTATATTCTTTAAAAAATAAGTACTTATATAATTAATTATAATAAATTAATAAAATTGTCAAGTAATTAGTTTACAATTTTTTTACCCACCTCCTGTATATATAAATATTTAGTCCAATTAAGCTATATTTTTGTAGATAATTACAATTATTTTTACACGCAATTATTAGTATTCAATACTAATCATTAAATACCTGCTTAAATAGTATATTTTTTATTGTTTAAATGAAAAATCACCAATACGCTTCATCAGTTGTTGAATATTTTTTAGCAAGGTCAGTCTATTCTCTTTTATTTTTTTATCTTTTGACATGACTCTGACCTCTTCAAAAAAGTCATGTATAGGTTCAATTATCTTTATCAAACTCTGATAGGCTTTATCTAAATCCTTATTTTGAATATGTTTATCAACTTCATGTTTTACAACTTTATACCTTTCAAAAAGCTGTTTTTCTTCCATTTTTTGAAATAGATCTTGGTTTATATTATTAATCTTGACATCTTTAATAATTGAATCTACTCGGTTAAATGCAGTTAAAAACTCTTTAAATGATTCTTCTTCTTTAATATCATCGAATAGTCTAAGAGCTCTTTTTATTAAAGGAACAGATAGTGGTAAACCATAAATTACTGTTCTAATTATATCAACATCATAACCCTCATCCTTAAAAATATACTGAATTCTATCTAACATAAAGTCATGGATTTTATCTATTAGTTCTTGATTAACTGGTTTAAGTTTTTTGCCCGAGCTTTTGTAAACATCAAGACTTAGTTCAAATAATTTTTCAATTTCTATCTCATAGTTCAAATCATCAATTAATCTGTAAATTCCAATAGCTGCTCTCCTCAAACCATAAGGATCTTGTGAACCGGTTGGAATTAGATCAATTCCAAAAAAGCCTGTTAAGGTATCTATCTTATCACTTAAACTTATTATCTTTGCAGCTTTTGTTGTGGGTAGTTTACTATCAGCAGAGTCAGGTAGGTAATGTTCTTGAATTATATTTGCTATTTCTTGATCAAAACCATGTTTTTTAGCATATATACCTCCCATAACTCCTTGTAGTTCTGGAAACTCTCTAACCATCTGAGAAACCAAGTCTACTTTGGCATACTTTGCAGCTTTTTCAATCTTATTTATTTCTTTATTATCTAAATTTAAATTTATAGCTATCTTCTTACTCAACTTTACATTTCTTAAAGTCTTATCATACATATTACCCAATTCTTCTCTCAAAATTAGACCTTTTAACTTTTTTAGAAAAACATCTAAACCAACTTCAATATCTCTTTTAAAATAAAAGTCAGCATCTTCTAATCTAGCTTTTAGTACTTTTTCGTTTCCTATTCTTACCTTTTTTATATATTCTTTTCCACCATCTTTTACAACAATAAATTTATTACTTAACTTACCATCATTATTCCATAAAGGAAAGTATTTTTGATGTTCCTTTAAAGGTGTAACAATAACCGGTTCTGGTAACCTTAAATATTTTTTGTCGAAACTAGCTAAAAAAGGTCTAGGATACTCAACTAAATGAGTCACTTCAGTAAGTAGTTTATAGTCTAAATTTAACTTCAGATTATTTTCTTTTATAATAGAATCTATTTCTTTTTTGATAATTTCTTTTCTCTCTTCTGGGTCAACAATTACATAAGCATTCCTTAATACCTTTTTATAATCTTTAACTGAATTAACAACAAACTGTTTGTTAGCTAAAAATCTGTGACCTTTGGTTTTATTATTTGACTTAAGATGTTTAAGCTCAAATTTTATTTTTTGATTATTATATAGTGCTAAAAACCAATGGATAGGTCTAATGAACTTCAGATCATGTTTCCCCCATCTCATAGTAATTGGTAACTTAACCTCTGTTATTAATCTGGGATAGATCTCTTGTAAAAGTTCTTTTGTTTTTTTTTGGTCGCTCTCAACTACCGCATATAAGTAAATACCTCGTTCAGTCTCTCTTTCTTCCAACTCTGAAATATCAATATTTAATCCTTTTGCAAACCCTTTAATAGCTTTAGTTGGATTTCCTTCTTCATCAAATGCAATATTTTTAGGAGGTCCTTTTATTTCATTAACTTCTTGTTTTTGATACTCAGAAATACCTTTTAATTCAACTGCAATCCTCCTAGGGGCTCCATAGACCTCTATTTGATTAAAATCTATTCTATATTCATTTAATAGTTCTTTTGCTTTATCTGTAAAGTTAATATGAATTTGATTAACTAATTTTGCAGGTATCTCTTCAGTACCAATCTCTAAAATGCTATTATTGACCACTGTGATCACTTCCTTTTAATAAGGGAAAATTTAATTCTTCTCTCTTTTTTACATATAATCTGGCACATTTTCTCGCTAAATCTCTTACCCTACTGATATATCCTGTCCTTTCTGATACACTTATTGCTCCTCTAGCATCAAGTAAATTAAATACATGAGAGCATTTAAGTGTATAGTCATAGGCAGGATATACTAATTCGTTATCTAATAAGTTCAAAGCTTCCTTTTCATAAATAACAAAAAGATTATTTAAACTCTCTATATCAGAAACTTCAAAGTTATAAATAGAGTTTTCCTTTTCAATCTGTAAGTTGACATCTCTATACTTAATACCATTAACCCACTCTATATTAAATATATTATCTACATCCTGTAAATACATTGCAATTCGTTCTAAACCATAAGTGATTTCAGCAGTTACAGGTTTACAGTCTAAACCACCAACCTGTTGGAAGTAAGTAAACTGGGTTATCTCCATTCCATCTAACCAAACTTCCCAACCTAATCCCCAAGCTCCTAGAGTGGGAGCTTCCCAATTGTCTTCAACAAATCTTATATCATGTTGTTTTGGTTTGATACCTAAGGCTTTTAAACTTTCTAAATAGATCTCTTGAATGTTATCAGGTGAAGGTTTGATAATTACCTGATACTGTAAATATCGCTGTAGACGAAATGGATTTTCTCCATATCTGCCATCAGCTGGTCTCCTACTGGGTTGAACATAACCTGTTCTCCAAGGTTCTGGTCCTAAAGATCTTAAAAAAGTATATGGACTCATTGTACCCGCACCAACCTCAGTATCATTACGCTGTTCTATAATACAGT
>JAIPEV010000008.1 GCA_021736965.1 Halanaerobiales bacterium
TATAGTTCGGTAAAACAATAATTATAAATCCATACATTGATTTACTTTTCATTGAAAATATACTCTTCGCATATTTTTTATATACTTTTTCAACTTTTTGCATCTCAAAAAGAAATACATGATCTAACATTATATTTTGGTCAAAAAACAACTGAAAAAATTCATTCAATTTTCTTATATAATAAATAGGCCATAAATAAATCCCAATGATCATAAGAGCCATAGATATAATATAGTTTTTGTCACCATATATATATATTAATAATTCTGTAGATAAAAATATAGTAACACCTATTCCTAACCAAATTATTACATTTTTGAAAATATTATCACTATATATTTCATATATAGGCCTGTATTTTAGTTTCATATTTCCTCCTATTAAAATATACACAAATTAAGTTGCTGATTTACACTGTTATTTTATTTGTTATATCTATTTTAAACTTAATTAAGATCAATCTTAATTATAAAAATACAGTATTAAATCAAATCAATATATTATTTTAATATTACTAGATTTTTTTAAATCCTGATCACATAGTATTTATTAATAAATTTAATTTTGTTAATCGTTAACTTTTTCTTTTAACATCTTTAGCTCTGGAAAAAGATAACCGTAAAATTCATATAAATTGTACTTATTATCTTCTTTACTCTTTTCTCTCATCTCTTTTTTATCCTGTTTTAAGAAATCTCCAATCATCTTAGTAAGTTGATGGGCTTCTTCTTTAGTTAAATAAACCTTATTTATTGATGCATATGGAATTGGGTCATAGTTTAAGTTTTCTAAGGTCTCCTTTGGATCTTCTAATCTCCCTAAATATCTAAATAGATCAACAATCCTATTTTCCAATTGATTAATATATCCATTAAGCCAATGAAGTTCATCTTCATTTAAATGGTCATATATTATATCTTTACCTTCAATAGATCTTGCGGTTGCTCTTAATTTTTTTTCTCCCGTTTCTTGATCAACTACTTCAGTTAAAATATCATTATCTAAAAGTCTTGTTAGATATTCTTCAATTAATTCTGTCTTTTCATTTAACTTATTAATTATCTGTTCTTTAGTTACTAAATCATAATTTATACAGTCCAAAATATCATGAACAAAAGGATCTCCTATTAATTCTAACTGTTCTTTTTTATCCAAAACTAGTACATCTTTCATATAATAACCTCCATATCTTTAATAGAAATATCTCTAACTATTATACTTCTATATAGTTAAGAAAATTCCTTTAATATAATGGGTTTAAACCTACTCTATTAGCCTCTATTCAATTATATAACTTGAGGTCACCTTAGCCACCTATTTTTATTGAAGAAAAGATAACTACACCTGTTAAAGCATTAATTAAGCTTACAGGAATTTCAATTGTATAAAATAAAACAAAAAATGGTCCTGGTAAACCGAATAATAATCCGGCTGTACTTAAAAATACCGCACTACTTATTAATGTACCTATTAATGTTATTAAACCTGTACCTACTTTATTATTCACATTATTCATGATAGGTCCTATTATCAAAAATACAATAAGGAATTCGACCATTTTATCTACTATATTCGCGATTTGTCCAGTAGTTAAGGCTGTGAAAATATCTGTAACTAATGCAACAATAAAGCCTAATTTAAAATCCCTTTTTAATATAAGAACAACAAAAACATAGCCAATGAAAAATCAGGTTTCATTCCTAATAGCAAAGGTGGAAACACCGTATGTAAAATAAATCCAATCGCTATCAATAAAGATGCTTAAACAATATCTTTTGTCTTCATTATTTATAAACAACTCCTTTATTTGACTTATCATTTTTAATAAATATACTCAACTACTTTTTGAGTTGCCACCAAATATCTTTATTTATATACATGTACTGTAAAATTATTATTCTAATCCTCCTAGCTACTACTTTATATATTAAAAATAAAAAATCCTTCATCCAATTAAGGACGAAAGATTTAAATTCCGTGTTGCCACCTTTATTAATCAATTAATTAAAATTGATTCACTTTTTTAGGAATCCAATTGTATGAGTTCCTCCTCTTGTAACGGTAAGATCTCCGGCTTAGGGTAGCGTACTTAAAAAGTAGTTCACCTTTCATCTCCAAAGTCCATTCACCATACAATTTGATACTGGTTTCTCAGCCTTCCCAGTTCTCTGTAATCAAATAAATATAGTTACTAATCTTTTTCATAGATTTTAATTTATATAATTTTTACAATATTAGCATAGTTATTAATAGCTATCAAGAATAATTACAAACTATTTAGATTGTTAAACATTGCAAGTTATGATTGTTATCTTTAATTATTTAGACTTATAGTTTATGATCTGCTTTGTAGTTAGTAATTTCTTTTAATCCTCTACTATTAACAAAACATTTAAAATCTGTTACAATTAAGATGGTGATATAAATGTATTATTATAAATTCTCAAAAGAAAAAGACAGAAAATGTGATATATATATATTTGCAAACCAGAAAATTTATAAGGGTATAGATCATAAGTCAATAAACCAGCTGTTTAATGCTTCCAAATTACCTAAAGCTAAAAGAGTCGTAGGTATGCCAGATATACATGTAGGTTATGGACTCCCAATTGGAGGTATTTTAGCTGTAGATAATGATGATGGAATAGTTTCACCTGGAGCTGTAGGTTTTGATATTAACTGTGGAGTAAGATTATTAAAAACTAATTTGAATCATGGGTATATTAAAAATGATATTAAACATATTTTGAATCTGTTTAAAAAAAATATCCCAGCTGGTCTTGGCCAAAGTTCAGATCTCAATTTTAATATTAAACAGTTTGAAAAGATTGTAACTCAAGGGGTACCATATATTAAAAAAAATTATGGGAATGATGACATACAAGATTTAGATCGTATTGAAGACAAAGGTTGTTTCCCTGGAGCTGAATTTAATAATATATCAAAAAAAGCAGTTAAAAGAGGTATATCTCAACTTGGAAGTTTAGGGTCAGGTAATCATTTTATTGAATTACAGTATGTAGATAGAATTTATGAAAAACAATCTAATTTCAAGCAAGGCCAGATAACCATTATGATTCATACTGGGTCTAGAGGTTTTGGCCATCAAATAGCTTCAGATTATATAGATTTAGCAGTAAAAATGGCTAATAAGAATAACAGAGAGTTCCCAGTAAAAAATCTTGCCTACTTCCCTATAAAATCTATAGAGGGTAAACAGTATCTATCTGCAATGGCTGCAGCAGCAAATTATGCCTATGTTAATAGGCAACTTCTGACAAGAAAAATAAGAGAACTCATTAAAAAAATATATCCCGAGATAGAACTAGATCTTTATTATGATTTGACTCATAATATTGCTAGATCTGAAAGTCATAAAATAAATAATAGTTATAATAGGTACTTAGTTCACAGAAAAGGTGCAACAAGATTAGATTTTGATTCTTATGCCTTTATACCTGGCTCTATGGGAACTGCCAGCTATATTATTAAATCTGCAAATTCTGAATCTACAAAAGAATCTTTGACTTCAATTGCTCATGGTTCAGGCAGAATCTTAGGACGAAGAGAAGCAAAAAGAACAATCAGTAAAGAAGAACATTTAAATACAATAAAAAAAGTAGAAGTAACATCTTCCTCAGGAGATAGTCTAATTGATGAATCTCCACTTGTTTATAAAGATGTTGATCAAATTATCGAATCAATTGTTGAAACAAAGTTAGCTAGACCCTATGTTAAACTTAGTCCATTGGCTGTATTAAAAGGATAAAGGAGTGGTTTTAAATGAATATAGGAGCATTTTTTGATATTGATGGTACTCTTTATAGAGGATCTCTTATGATACAACATTTTAAGAAATTAATTAAATATGAAATTATTGATCCTATTGTATGGCATAATCAGGTAAAAAAAACATATGAGGAGTGGAAAAATAGAAAAGGACTTTATGTAGATTACATAGAAGAACTAGCTCAAATATATATAGATGAACTCAAAGATACAAAGTTATCAGACTTGGAATTTGTTAATAATCAGGTAATTAATATAGGTGGAGATATTGTATACCGTTATACAAGAAGTATAATAGATTATCATTTAAGATTAAATCATAAAGTATTTTTTATCTCTGGAAGTCCTGAATATCTAGTAAAAAAGATGGCCGAAAAATACAATGCAACCGATTATAAAGGAAGTAAATATATTTTAGATGAAAAAGGGTATTTTACTGGGAAAGTATTAAAGATGTGGAAGTCTAATAATAAAGAAGAGGTTATAAGTAGTCTGGTAAATAAATATAACATCAATCTTGATCATAGTTTTTCTTATGGAGATACTGAAGGTGATTTGAGTATGTTAAAAATGGTTGGTAATCCAGTAGCTTTTAATCCAAATAATGAACTAATAACTGTTATAAAAAATGATGAAAATCTCCAACAAAAGATTAAAATAATAGTTGAAAGGAAAGATAATATTTATGAACTTGATTATAAAGTAAAGTTAATAGAAACTAAACAAGTATAATTAATAAACTTTTTCCTTTAAGTGATTTCACAAAACACTTTCTTAAAGTACTTTCACAAAAAAAATAAACCCCTTTTTAAAGAGGTCTATATTTTAATTATCACTATGTTTTTCATTTAGATATATTATCTTTTCTTTGTAACTTTTAATTATTAGTTTGGCAAGCTCTTTATCAAATTCTAAATCTTCAACATAATACCACATGTGGTCTTCATTTCTACCTTCTCTAGATTCTCTTAAAAGATCTGATTCCTCTTGATCTTCTTCATAATAAAATGAAAACTTTAATTTATTATTAGCTTGAAAAGATACAGACATAAACATACCATCCTGCTGTCGATCTTTAGATACATAAAAGCTCATTCCATTATGTATAACTTTCCAAGAAATATTATCTCTAAAGTTCTCTAGAAATGGAAATAATTTTTTTAGAAAATAATCATAAAAATGCAAGTACCTAGGCATATGTTTTTTTAAAAACTCTTTTTCTCTGTCATGATTAATCTTTTTCAACATCTTTTTTAATTTATTTATTTTTATTTTAACAATGACATAATCATACACATTTGACATTATATCCCTCCATTTTCAACCTGGAAAATATTTTATCCTATTTAGTAATTATATATTAATATCATCAAAAAGTAAACCGTATATCCAATATTGAACCAAATGATGAAATTAATTCACATTGCTTAGCCCTAATAAAAACAGGACATTATCAACAAATTATATCAAACCATTTTATATAATTTTAAATCTAATTAAATAAATAAACATTCATTTGAATCCTATTCGTTAATTGCTTTATGATCAATTTTTTTAAAACCTTCTCCCAATACTTCATGGGCTTCATTCATTATAACAAAAGCATTTTGATCAATATTCCTGATTAAATTTTTTAATTTTGTGATTTCAGCTCTATTGATTGTTACTAAAAGAATATCTTTATTTTTGCCACTATAACCTCCATACCCTTTGATAGCAGTAACTCCTCTATGCATTTTCTGAATTATTTGATCTTTAATTATAGTAGATTTATCCGAAATTATAAAAACTGATTTTGATATATTGAAACCTTCTTGAATTATGTCAATGATCTTTGAACTTATAAATATAGTTATTGTAGCATACAAAGCTAATTCTACATTAAACACTATTCCTGCTAAAGCGATTACCAGTCCATCTATTAAAAATAACCCTTGTCCAATACTGAACTGAGGGAAAAAATAACTTATCAGGGTTGCTATAAGATCAGTTCCTCCAGTAGTACCCCCACCTCTAAATACGATACCAATACCGATTCCACCTAAAACTCCACCATATATGGTAGCTAAGATAACTTCGTTAGTAACTGGATTTAAAAAGGGTGTTAAAATATCAACTGCTAAAGACATTACAACTATTCCCCACAATGTCTTAAAACCTATACTACCTCCTAATACATAAACAGCTATTACAAACAGAGGAATATTTATTAATAAGATCACTATACCCACTTTAAATTCAAAAAGATGAAACAATATAGTAGCAATACCACTTACACCACCAGCTGCTATCTTATTTGGAACTGTAAATAAAACTAATGATAGAGCTGTAAGTATACTACCAATAGTAATCAAAGTATACTCAGCTATTATTTTCTTGAAATTATCTTTCATCTTATTCACCTCCAGATTTAACAAAAATTAAACTCAAAATATTTTAGTAACTGTTGGTTTACAAGTTATATTACATTTTAAAGTTCTAAGTAAAAATTTTATACCCCGTATGAATATATACGGGGTGTAAATATAAATTAGTTTAATTTTTTTGGTAAAAATTACTTTAAGTTCACTTTACCTTTATATATCTGCCCTCTAACACTATCAATAGTTATTAATTCACCATCTTCTAGCAGTTCCATAACTCCCACAGCTCCAACAACAACAGGTTTATTGAATTGGATACCAAATACAGCAGAATGAGATGTGACTCCTCCTTCAACTGCAATAATACCAGCTGACTTTTTAATTGCTTCAAGATACTGATTATTAGTAGTTCGAGTTACAATAATGTCCCCTTCTTCAATTTCTTCTAATGCTTCTTTAGCACTAGAAACCTTTTTGACATGACCATGTATTATCTTTCTACCAATTCCTTTACCTTCAACAATAGGGTCTCCAACTATATCAACTTTTATTAAGTTTGTAGTACCAGGAGTTCCAACAGGAACACCTGCAGTCAAAACAACTAAATCTCCTTCATTTACAAGTTCATTTTTTAAAGCCACACTTATAGAATTATCCATCATCTCATCTGTCGACTTACTATCATCTGCCATAATAGGATAAACTCCCCAACTTAAGGTCAAATTGTGTAAAGCAATATCATTAGGTGTTACCGCTACTATAGGTGTGAGTGATCTGCATTTAGATACCATACGGGCTGTAGAGCCAGAACCTGTAGCCGTAATTATTGCATTAGCTGAAAGCCCAGAAGCAATCTCACAGGAGCCAATACTTATAGCCTCAGTTACGGTTTCAGCTTTTGAAGTAACATTACTACTTAAATTATCTTTATATGTATCAGAACGTTCAATCTCATTAGCGATATTAGCCATTGTTTTTACTGCATTAACAGGAAAATTTCCAATAGCAGTTTCACCTGAAAGCATTGTAGCATCAGTTCCATCAAAAATTGCATTAGCCACATCAGACGCTTCTGCCCTGGTTGGACGAGGATTTCTAATCATTGAATCTAAAAGTTGTGTTGCTGTTATAACAGGTTTTGCAACTTCATTACATTTTTTTATAATCATTTTTTGGATAATCGGTACTTTTTCAGCAGGAATTTCAACTCCCAAATCTCCTCTAGCAATCATAATCCCATCAGATACTTCTATAATTTCATCAATATTACCAACTGATTCTTCACTTTCAATTTTAGAAATGATTTTAATATCCTGAGCCCATTCTTCTTCCAAGACTTTTCTGATCTCTATTACATCTGCAGCCTTCCTAACAAAAGAAGCTGCAATAAAATGAATATTATGTTTTATTCCAAACAATATATCTTCTTTATCTTTTTTTGTAATAGCAGGCAAGGATGTTTTAATCCCAGGAATATTAACACCTTTATGAGAACCAAGATTTCCTCCATTAATAACTCTACATACTATCTCATCTTTTAAGATTTTTTCGATTTTTAGCTCGATCAGACCATCGTCTATTAGTATTACTGAGTCTTCATTTATGTCTTTAGTTAAATTATTATATTTAATCTGAAATTTATGTTCATCTCCTAATACTTCTTTTGTTGTGATATTAATTTCTTGATTGTCTTTTATAAATATTTTATCATTTTTCATCTTACCAGTTCTAATTTCAGGACCTTGAGTGTCTAACATAATCCCTATAGGCTGATCTACCTCTTTTTCTATTTCTTTGATTAGATCTATTCTATTTCCATGTTCTTGATGATCACCATGCGAAAAGTTTAATCTCGCTACATTCATCCCGGCTTCTACTAATTTTATTATTGTTTCTTTATCATCAGTGGCTGGTCCGAGAGTACAGACGATTTTAGTCTTTCTCATAAAATACCTCCTTACAATTATAACAATCTTATAAATTTATAATGACATAATCCTTGCTAAATTATAAATATCCATATCAATGTTTTTTTCTTTGCTTAAGGCTTCATCCAAATTTACACCTAATATTTTTTTACCATCAAATGAAACCATTTTAGCTTCATCTCCATCTAAGAGTAATTCTACTGATTTTGCTCCCATCCTTGTAGAAATAATACGGTCGATTGCTGTTGGAGAACCACCTCTTTGTAAATGACCTAATATAGTGATCCTAGTCTCAACTGATAGCTCCTTTTTAATATGATTTCCAATTATTGCTCCAATGCTTCTTTTATCATCTGTTTCATCTTTTAACTTCTTACCGGCACCTTCAGCTACCACAATGATATTATGAAGTTTACCTCTTTTTATACCCGCCTTACAGTTACTAATTATTTCTTCCAATCTGAAATCAATCTCAGGTATTAAAATAGATTCTGCTCCACCAGCCATTCCAGTATGTAAGGCCAAGTACCCAGCGTCTCTCCCCATAATTTCTACAACAAAGGTTCTTTCATGAGAAGTTGCAGTATCTCTAATTTTATTTAAGGCATCCAAAACTGTGTTCATTGCGGTATCAAAGCCTATACAAAACTCAGTCATTGCTAAGTCATTGTCTATAGTAGCAGGAATTCCCATCACAGGTAAATTGAACTCTTCATAGAGTAATTTTGCTCCAGTTAATGATCCATTCCCTCCAATAACAATCAGTCCATCCACTTTAAGCTGTTCAAGATTTTTATATGCTTTTTTTCTTCCCTTTTTTGTTTTAAACTCATCACAGCGGGCTGTTCTTAAAAATGTCCCACCTCTGTGGATTATATCGCCTACTGATCTTCTGTTTAATTCAATATAGTTATTTTTTAAGATACCATCATATCCATTATAAAAACCTATAACTTCTTTATTTCTATATGCAGCTGTTCTAACAACAGCTCTAATTGCTGGATTCATTCCCGGGGCATCACCACCACTGGTTAATACTCCAATTTTTTTCATTATATTACCTCCTCAAATTATCTTGCTTACAAAAATTACACAAATATACATACTATTAGAATATATTTTATTACTAAATTTGTCAAGATTTTTGATTTCTAAAAAACCATACTACTCGTCAATGTGTCAACCATTCCAGCGATTAATATACCTATTAAAATTGCTATAAATCCTCTTTTAAATTCTATTTTAAATATTACAGCTGCAATACTAGCTGTCCAAGCACCAGTAGTTGGAAATGGAATTGCAGTAAATAATATCAAGCCAATAGCTCCATACTTTTTTACTTTATCACTTTTTTTTAAGGTTCTTTTATATAACCAATCAAAAAATCTTTTCATAATTTTTGAATGTTTAATAAGATATTCTCTAACTGGATTTAAGATAAGTAACAAGGGTATTATTGGTATTATATTTCCAATAAAACTTAAATATAATACCTTCCAAATATTTAAACCCATTGAAAATCCTAACGGTATTGAACCTCTTAACTCTATAAATGGTAACATAGCAGTAATTAGTACTGTTAGTTCTTTAGAAAAATATAACTCAATAAAATTTATAATAGATCCCATCTTAAATCCTCCATTTAAAATACTTTATACTGTTTTTTTGTAATTAATTTATTTAAATGATTAATAAATTTATTATTTATGTCAACCCATTGTTTTGTATCAGTAATCAGTTTTTTATTTTGATCAACAAATATCAAAGGATTATTACCACTGAAATTACCAACTATTTCTTTTAATTTTTTTACTGTTTTTAATTTTAAATCACTAATATTTATCTCTATTATTTTAAGATCAAGATCAATTAACATTTTAGCAATAATACTGTCATTATCTGAGATATATCCAATTATCAAGACTGTTTTATCACCTTTTATTAGGTCATTAAACTTATCAAATACATCTGGAAATACAACCAGATCAATATTAGTATCCCAATCTTCAAGGGTTATAAAAGCCATTAAATTATTATTTTTAGTATAGTGTTGATGAACTTCCTTGATCTTGCCAGCAAAACAAAGTTTATTATATTTATTATCAGATATATTACATGTTGTATTAACTAATCTATGAATCTTTTCTCTATATTCATCAAGAGGATGTCCTGAGACATAGATCCCAAGATACTCCTTTTCTTGTTCTAGTTTAACATCTAAATCAATTTCTTCTATTTCAGGATACTCTATTTCATATTCAAAAAATTCTTCCTCATTATCAAACATGTCAAAAAAGGAAGTTTGATTTTTGTTGACCTGATTTTTACTGTTAGAGATTTTTTCATATACATCTTCATACTTAACTAATAGCTGAGCCCTTTTTTTATTTAAATTATCAAAACAACCTGCTTTTATTAACGATTCTAAGGTTTTTATATTGATATTTTTCAGATTTACCCTTTCTAAAAACTGATCAAATGATTTAAACTTTTCTTCTCTACGACTTTTTACAATAGTTTTAATCGCACCAGATCCTACATTTTTTATTGCTTTTAGTCCAAACCTGATATTACCTTTCTTGTTAGGAACAAAATCATAGTAACTTTCATTAATATCAGGAGGTAATACTTTAATTTTCATATCTTTGGCTTCATTAATATATAGAGAAACTTTATCTAAATTACTCATAACACTTGATAACAAAGCAGCCATAAATTCTGAAGGATATTTTGCTTTTAAGTATGCTGTTTGATAGGCTAATAATGCATAAGCAGCACTATGAGATTTATTAAACCCATAACCCGCAAAAAATTCCATCTGATCAAATATTTTATTTGCTGATTTTTTATCTATATTATTCTCAAGGGCACCTCTGATAAACTTATCACGTTCATCTTTAATTAACTTTTCTTTTTTCTTACCCATCCCTCTTCTTAAAAGATCAGCTTCTCCCATCGAATAACCAGCTAACTTGCTGGCAATTTCCATAACCTGTTCTTGATATAAAATTATACCATATGTTTCTCTTAATATAGGTTCCAATTGAGGATGTATATATTCAGGTTCTTTTTGACCATGTCGACAGTCAATATAATCATCGACTATATTACTTCCTAAAGGCCCCGGTCTTCCCAATGCTAAGATTGCGATTATATCTTCAAATCTATCCGGCTTAAGTTTCTTATTTAAATCTTGAAAAAGCCTAGACTCCATTTGAAAAACGCCTAAAGTTTGGCCTTTTTGCAACATTTTATATACTTGTTTATCATCTCGATCTATCTCTTCAATATCAATATTTATACTTTTATTTTTTTTAACTAAGTTTAATGTTTTATTAATAATAGTAAGGTTTCTTAATCCTAAAAAATCCATCTTTAATAGTCCCATATCTTCTAAATCATTCATTGGAAGTTGAGTTATTACATTGCCATCTTGTAACTGTAAAGGCACAATGTTTTCTAACTTCTCTGGGCCTATGATAACCCCTGCAGCGTGAGTAGATATATGTCGGGGAAGGCCTTCCACTTTTTTTGATATATCTATAAGTTTTTTTATATCTTTATCTTTTTTATATCTGTCATTTAATTTTTGATTTTTTAACAATGCTTCTTTTAGTGTTGTCCCTGGATAGGTTGGGATCATCTTTGCAATTTTATCAACTTTTCCATATGGAATGTTCAGAGCTCTTCCAACATCTCTTATAGCTGCTCTTGCTGCCATAGTTCCAAAAGTTCCTATTTGAGCAACTCTATCATTGCCATATCTTTTTTTTACATACTCAATTATTTCATCTCTTCTTTCATCGAAATCTATATCAATATCAGGCATAGTTACTCTCTCAGGATTTAAAAACCTTTCAAAAATTAACCCATATCTTAAGGGGTTTATTCTCGTTATATCCAACAAGTATGAAACTAAACTCCCTGCAGCTGAGCCTCTACCGGGACCAACCCTAATATTATTTTCTCTGGCATATTTAATAAAATCCCATACAATTAAGAAGTAATCTACATACCCCATATCTTCAATAATCTTTAATTCATAGTTCATTCTTTTTACAGCTTGATCATTATCATCTAGATTTTTAGATGTTAGACTCTTTTTAGATAGTTTTCTTAAATAAGATAACTTATCTTTTTTTTCAATATCAGGATAACTTGGTAAATAAAATTCATTATTCTCAAGTTCTAAGTCAATACTTTCAGATATTTTTATAGAATTATTATAAGCATGAACTAAATCGGGAAATAGCTTATACATTTCTAGTGAACTTTTAAAATAAAATTTATCATTTGGAAATCTCATTCTGTTTTCATCATTAACTGTCTTGCCAGTTTGTAGTGCTAATAATACATCTTGAATTTCTGCGTCTTCTCTATCTTTATAATGAACATCATTTGTGATAACCATTGGATACCCATTCTCATTGGCTAGCTGTATAAGCTTGGCATTAATCTTTTTTTCATCTGATAAATTATGATCCTGTAGTTCTAAATAAAAATATTCTTCACCAAATATCTGTTGATACTGACTAATTAGTTCATTAAGATATTGATTTTCTTTATTAGAAAGAATTGATTGGGATATTTCCCCCTGTAAACACGCTGATAAAGCTGTTATCCCTTTTCTATACTTATATAACAAATCTTTATCTACCCTCGGTTTATAGTAAAATCCTTCTAACCAAGAAGCAGATACTATCTTTAATAAATTTTTATAGCCTTGATTATTTCTTGCTAAGAGAACAAGATGATATCTTTTTCTTGTAGTTTTGTCAAATCGATCTGTAGGACTTAAGTAAACTTCACAACCAATAATCGGCTTTATATTATTATTTTTTGCCTTTTTATAAAATTCATACATTCCATATAATACACCATGATCAGTCATTGCCACTCCTGGCATATCATATTTTTTTGCCTTTTTGATTAAATCATCTATTCTTAATGCTCCATCTAAAAGGCTGTACTCAGTATGATTATGTAAATGTACAAACTTTTTAACCATTTTAAACGCCCCAATCATAATATCAAGTTATATTAAGTTTATAAAAATTAGTAATTATTATTGTATAATTTCTAAAATATGTTATAATACAGTTAGCTAAAAACATGGAGGTGTAACAGTGGATAAGAAAGAAGTAAAAGATGTTCTAGATCAAATTAGACCAGGCTTACAAGCTGATGGTGGTGATGTAGAACTTATTGAGCTAACTGAAGATGGTATAGTTAAAGTAAGATTAGTTGGTGCCTGCCATGGTTGTCCAATGTCTACTTTAACTTTAAAGAATGGTATTGAAAGAACATTAAAAAAGAAAATACCTGAAGTTAAAGAAGTTGTATCTGTTTAGTTAATCAATAAGCACCCAAAAAAGGGTGCTTATTTCATTTATTTGCTTATTTCACTATTGTTTTCATTTTTTTCTTCTTGCGGAATACCTAGATCTAAATCACCAAATACATTTTTTTGGACATCATTTAACATCCTATTTATTTTGTATTCTGCCTGCAAATATAATTTTATATCTTTATTTAGTTCAATCAACTCTCTTAAATTTTCAAGTTTATCTTTTTCTTCAGCTGTTAAATCATCCCCTGATAACTGTTTTGCCTGTAATTTATACTGTTCCTCTTGGAAATCTAATAACATCTCTTTTGTTTTTTCATTTTTTATAACTTTTTCTCTTTGTTCAATATATTCTTTATATTGATCACTTTCCTTAATCCTTCTAGCAAGTCTATTTGCAAGATCATACACAGACATATAAATTCCTCCTTATCAATATTTTTAGTTCTCGATACTATTATAATAACATATAGATTTCTATTTGTGAAAAGTATTTATTTGTTTTTATCATTAACATTTTCTGCTTGTTCTACAGCATTTACTGTTGAAGATAAAATCATATCATTTTCAAAAAATATGTTATCCTCTCCAACAAGTTGTATTATCCCTAAGTCTTTCAAAATAATATATTTATTTTTGTTAACACCAGATATTAATACTTCTCGTTCTTGATCCTGTACTTTTTTGATAAACTTTTTCAGTTCATTAATCGAAGTAATATCCATATTATCAATATTTCTAATCCTTATTATATAGCCACAACCAGCTTCAGATACATGTTCTAACTTATATTTCAAACTATCTGCAGCACTAAAAGTAAAATCACCAACTAAATCAAGGATTATATACTCATCGTCTCTTACTTCTTCAGGTTCTGTAGCAACTATCTTAGCATGAGAGTCCTCATCGTATTTCATATGACTTACATTTGCCTCTGTACTATCTTTTAATACCAAAATTAGAGACAATACAACACCTAGATATACTGCATACTCAATTCTGGGAGAACTTATGGTAGCTAGAAAAGTTATTATAAATATTAAAGTATCAGCCTTTGTAGCATTAATAAGATCTTTAATTTCTTTTAAATAAACCATATTATAAGTAACTATTAAAACTAATCCTGCAAGTGCAGTGATTGGAACAAATTTAATTAAGAAATCGAAAAATAAAATGAATATTAATATAGAAATACCAGATACAAACTGTGATATTCGAGTTTTAGCCCCATGTTGATAATTAGCATAAGTGTTAGTAAATGATGCAGAACTAGCAAACCCATTAAAAAATGATACACCCATATTCATTATACCCTGACTTATAAATTCTTTATTAAGATCAAGTTCTTGATCTGTCCTACTAGAAATAGATTTAACAACTGCTAAAGTTTGAATTAAACCTACTATTGCAACTGCTAAAGCTTTTGTAGATATATTAAATACTGTTTCAATATCTAAAATTGGCATAGATATTTTAAAACTTTCCATATTTAAATTACCAACTGTATTTATGTAAATATCTAAATTGAAAATTATTGTAATCAATGTCGTGATAATGATACCTAATAAGTAAGATGGGATTTTATATTTGCTTCTTTTAAGTATTAAAATGATTACTACTGTAACTAATCCCATAATTAATGATACTATATTTATTGATGATATTTTGTTGAATATATTAAATAGTTCAATGAAAATATTATAAGATCTTTCTAAACTAATTCCTAAAATATTTTTTAACTGTCCTACACCAATTATAATTGCAGCACCGGTTGTTAGACCAACAATAACAGGGTATGATACATACTTTACTAGACTACCAAACTGAAAAAGCCCTGCAATAATTTGAAAGATTCCAACCAAAAAAGTTAATAAGATTACCATTTGAAAATACTGTGATTTATCAACAAAACTTAAGTTACTGGCAATTGCCATAGCCATCAAATTGGTTGGCCCTACTATTATATAACTCGATCTTCCAGTTATAGTAGAAATAATTTTTGATATTATAGAAGTATAAAGTCCAAAAACGGGGTTAAGACCAGCAATTAAAGCATATGCCATATTTTGTGGGATACTCAAAGCTGCCACAGATAATCCAGAAAATATATCTGGTTTCAAGTTGCTCATCTTGTAATTATATATTGTCTCAATAATATTTTGGGTTTTTTTGTCCATTATTCTCACCATATATTTTTATTTAAATAATAACTTTCCTAATAAAGGTCTGTGTATCTTAACTGCATTATAAGAACACAACTCCTGACAGCAATAACACCTGATACATTTGTCTAAATCAACTTTAGGATATTCATCTAAAGTAATTGCATCTGAAGGACAGTTTAATTTGCATTCACCACATTTTACACAGGTATCTTGTTTAAATATTGGACGAGGTTTTAACAATTTGTTAATAATATTAGTTATAAATACTGGTAAACCTTTTATACTTGTTGTATCTGATCTACTTATTTTAGGAATTTTTGTATTAAGAGCTGGTTTTAGTTCATCTCCTTTTAAATTAATCTCATCATATCTTAAAGATATATTGTTTTTTATAGCTTGATAAATAGTTGGTATCTTTTCAGGCTTAATATTTAATAAAGTTGCCCCTGCAAGATCTAGACTAAAGGGAGATTTACTAACCAATATATATCCAATTTCTTTTTTTCTTCCTGATGAAGGACCATCACCATCCATTCCAATAACGGCATCCATAATATTTAAATTGGGTTTTAAAAGACTTGCTAAATCAACTAACATTAAAGCAAAGTTATCTACTTCAGGTAACCTCAAATGATACTCCGCCTTTTTCATTCCCGGAATTGCTCCAAAAAGATTTTTAACTGCTCCAGTATATTTCATAAAAGAATGAGTCTTTAGCTTAGGCATATTTATTATCAAATCTGCATCCTTTATAAAGTTTGCTATTTGAAAAGATTTTATTAATAAACCATCTTGAAAACTAACTTTGCTGAAACTAGTATCATAGTTAAGCTCAACATTATCTATTTTTTCAAACTCTAAAAATCCACATTTTTTATAAATACTCTTCAATCTTTTTTTTGTAAATGGTCCTCCAGGGCTATCACCAATTATTACTTTACACTCATATTTCTTTAAGTAATCGATGACTTTTTTAATTACTAGAGGATGAGTTGTCACAACCTGCTCAGGTTTTTTACCAATTAATAAGTTGGGTTTTATTACTACTTTATCACCCTTCGAAATAAAATCAGAACTAATTGACATCTCTGAAAAGATTTCATCTAAACTAGTTTTTATTAAACTTTCATTATAAATATTACATTTTTTTATATAAACAGTATTATTCATATAGATTCACTCATTTCATTTATTTTAATGATAGCATAGCACTTTATTAATATCAATCTGTTTTCAATTAAATTCTTTCATAAATAAAAACAAAAAAAGGTTCAGTATATATGCAACTACAACATATTACCTGAACCATTTTTATATATAAGACATATTTACTATGTCTAAGCCGATTAGGAAGCTTTTTCATCAGTTTTTTTCTCTTTTTTAGTCTCTTTTTTAGTTTCTTCTTTTTGTGGTTTTTCTTTATTATGACCATTAGTAACTGCTGAACTACTACCTTTATTATCTGTAGAATAAAATCCGGTTCCCTTAAATATAATACCTGGTGAACCAATTATCTTTTTAACATCAGCTTCACATTTTGGACACTTTTTTAAAGGTTGGTCAGTAATTTTTTGAAATTCTTCAAATCTGCCACAACTTTTGCATTCGTATAGATAAGTAGGCATCTTAAATTCCTCCTTTAATTCTCATCTATTTTTATAATTTTTATAATATCTATATATTAATATATATTAAATACTATAAACAAGTCAAGTTATTCAATATATCTTTTCCTAAAACCCCAATAATTATATGCTTCTATTAAAACATATAAGGCTAAAAGTAACCATCTTGAAACAGAAATAAAATATATACTTCCAATAATTGTAGAAAATATAATTGAATAAAGACTTATTTTTTCACCTATTTGTAGTTTAATAATCTGCCAAGGAGCAAGACTTAGACCTACAACAACTCCTGAGTCTACTTTAAAAATCAATCCAGCAATACCAACTATTATGAAAATAACTAATAAAAAAGCATCCATTATTATTCCCTCCTTAATTTCACTACAGTCTCAATATGATATGTATGAGGAAACATATCAACTGGTTGTATTTTTATAATATCATACTCATCTTTTAATCTTTTTAAATCCCTGGCTAAAGTAGTAGGATTACAAGAAACATATATAATTTCATCAATCTTATTCTTGATTACAGTTTTTAGTATACTTTGATCAAGTCCACTTCTGGGGGGATCAAATATTATTGAATCTGGTTTTTCTTTTTTGCTTATAAGATCTGGTAGCACATCTTTTATATCACCATTTATGAAAGTACTGTTTTTTAATCCATTAATTCTTGCATTACATTTACTATCATCAACTGCACTTTTATTACTTTCTATTCCATAGATCTTTTTGTAGTTATCATCAATGGAAATAGCAATAGATCCTATTCCAGAATATGCATCTACAATGATTTTGTCATCATTTAATTCAAGGAATTCTTCAACTACATTATATAACTTCTTTGTTTGAATTGTATTAACTTGAAAAAATGAATCATAACTTATTTTAAACTTTTTTATTCCTATATAATCAATAATATGATCTTGCCCGTTAACAGTATATGCCTGTTCACCTAATAATACATTAGATCTTTTATTATTTATATTTCTTACTATTCCCTTAAGTTCAGGTATTTCTTCCATTAGACAATTTGCTATTTTATCTAAATGAGGAAATTCTTCTTTTGTAGTTATAAATGTTAAAAGAGCCTGATTGGTACAAACTCCAACTCTAATTAATAAATGTCTTAAAAGACCCTTATGACGGGATTCATTATATATATTTAAATCATACTTATTTAACAGATCAACTGTGTATTTATTTATTCTATTTATTAATTGATGTTGTATATAACAAACCCTACAATTTGTTACTTGATGTGTTCCTCTTTGATAAAAACCAGATATAATATTATTATCTTGATCTTTTTGAAGGGGTATTGTTGATTTATTTCTGTAAAACCAGGGGTTATCAACACCTATTAAAGGCTCTAATTTAATATTATTTAACTTGCCGATTCGAGTTAAAGAGTCTTTTAATATTAATTCTTTATACTTCTTTTGTTTATTATAACTAATATGTTGCCATTGACATCCTCCACATCTGTCAAAAATCTCACATTTGGCTTTATCTCTATAATTTGATTTTTTTATTATTTTTCCACTTTCACCATGAGCATATGTTTTCTTTTCAGTTGTTATATTTATTTGATGTTTTTCTCCAGGAATTGTTCTGGGTACAAAAACAGTTTTACCAGAGCCTAATTTTCCTATTCCATCTCCTCCATATCCAATATTATCTATTTTTACAATTTGACTACCTTGATCTGTAATAATACTCACTCCTAAATTAATTTACCATGTAATTATATCACAGCAAATTAAGCATATCAATTACTCATGT
>JAIPEV010000009.1 GCA_021736965.1 Halanaerobiales bacterium
AAAAATTACAGTTGATAGTGTTAAAGGTTTTTGTGATTTACCTATGAAAGTAGGAGATTATTTCACAGTAAAAGGAGGCAAATTAGAAATTCCAGAAAATAAATATATTTGTATCTGGGCTTTGCAAAGTATAATACCTATTATACCAGCAAAACAAAGAAAAATAGATGAAGATAATGACTGGATACCACATACAAAAAAATTAATATGTCCTGACCCAAATGGCAGAGTGGTTTTTAGAATTGACAGAATTGATCCTAAATCAGGTCAAGTTATTAATGAAGAGAAAAATATACCTCCGAGAATTCAAGTTGATCCTGACTCTTGCACGGGGTGTAGAGCATGTGAAACAATCTGTGCTTTTGTCCATACAGAAAGTTTCAATGGCGAAAGATCTAAAATTAAAATTGAAAAAAATGAATTAAAGGGAATAGATTTACCAAAGATATGTAGACAATGTGGTGATGCCCCCTGTGTGAAAATATGTCCTGCCATTGCTTTAACAAGGGATCCAAAAACAAACGCTATTATTGTAAATGATGATAAGTGTATAGGATGTAAAAAATGTGAGATAGCATGCCCTTTTAATGCTATAAGTTTTACAGAAAATAATATACCCTTAATCTGTGATTTATGTAAAGGTGAAGTAGAATGTGTTAAACGTTGTCCTACTGATGCATTAAAATATGATAACAAAGGAGGTGCTAGTTAATGAACTATGGCTATTGTGGTAAGGCTCTTAGAATTAACTTAACTAAAAATACAACTGATTTTGAAGTTTTAAGCCCAAAATTTTTAAAAAATTATTTAGGTGGCCGTGGACTAAATATAAGAAAGTTATATGATGAAGTCCCACCAAATGTTGATCCTCTAAGTGAAAAAAATAAAATGTTTATAGGTGTTGGCCCTCTTACCGGAACATTATTTCCTGGATCTGCTAGAGTTAATTTTACAGCTAAGTCGCCTCAGACTAATATCTTAGGTGATTCAAATACGGGAGGTTTTTTTGGGCCTGAAATTAAGTTTGCTGGTTATGATCAAATAGTTATCGAAGGTAAAGCTAAAAGTTTATCTTACATCTATATTAAAGACGAAAAGGTGGAAGTTTTATCCGCTAAACATTTGAAAGGCCTCGATGTATTTGAAACTCAAAAAAGAATAATTGATGATTTAGATGATAACCGTATACAGGTTGCATGTATTGGTCCTGCTGCTGAAAACGGTGTCAAATATTCAGGTATTTTTTGCAATAAAGTTAGAGCAGCTGCAAGAACAGGAATGGGATTAGTATTAGCTTCAAAGAATATTAAAGCAATTGCTGTAAGAGGAACTAAAGACTTGAAAGCCTCTAAACCAGCTAAATTTAAAAAACTAATAGATAAATTGGATCAAGAAATTATAAATCATTCTGAATATGATATCAGAGTCAGGTTAGGAACAACTAAACTAGTTTCTGCATTAAATAAATTAGGCTGTTTGGCAACAAAACACTTCCAGACAGGTTACTTTAAAGATGCAGACAAAGTCTCTGGCGAATATCTAGAAAAACACTATAAGAAAAAAGAAAAAGCTTGTTTTAGTTGTACTATACCCTGTAGTAGGTTCTTTGAAATAACTAAAGGCAAACATAAGGGTCTTAAAAGTGAAGGTCCAGAATTTGAAGGATTAGCAGGTTTTTCTTCTCGGGTAGGCATCTCCAATATTGAAGATGCTCTAAAAGGAGTTGATCTCTGTAATAGATTTGGTTTAGATGTAATTACAACATCAGAATGTATCTCCTTTACAATGGAACTTTTCGAAAAAGGAATTTTAAAAAGTAAAGATATAGATGGTTTAAAACCAAATTGGGGGAATAGTAAAGCAGTATTAAAATTAATTGAAAAAATAAAAAATAGAGAAGGTTTCGGAGACATACTTGCTGATGGAGTTGCCGCTGCTGCTAAAAAAATTGGTAAAAACACAAAAAAACTTGCAATGCATGTTAAGGGTTTAGAAATATTTCAAGCAGATCCTAGAGGTATTAAAGGTTATGGACTTGGAGTTGCTGTTGCTACTAGAGGAGGTGATCATCTCCGTAGTGAACCCTGGTTTGAATTTAAAGAAGATCCTAAAGAAGGCAAAAGAAGGTTTGGACATCCTGAAGCAGCTTTCAGACTCAAATATAAAGGGAAAGGTAAGGTCGTCAAATATTATGAAGAAAGATGTGTTTTAGCTGATAGTCTTGAAGTTTGCAAAAACACATTAGTAAATATGGAAATCATCTCATACAAAGATGCAGCTGAACTTTTAAATTCTTTAACTAAGTTTCTATTTACTGAACAAGAAATTAAAAAAGCTTCTGAAAGAATAATGAACTTAGAAAGAGCATATATCGTAAGAGAAGGTATAAGAAGAAAAGATGATACTCTGCCAGAACGTTTTCTAAAAGAACCATTACCTAAAGAATGTGGGCCTTCTGCAGGCAGTGTAGTAGAAATCGAACCTATGTTAGACGAATATTATTTAGCACGAAATTGGAATATAAAAACAGGTATTCCAACAGTTGAAAAACTCAAAGAATTAAGTTTACATGAAATTGCCAAAGAATTTATAGATAAAAAATATTACTAAATAAAAATAAGGAGTGAGTATTGAGAATGGATAAATTAAATAGTAATCAACCATTAAAGTTTATTGGTGGAAAATTTATGGTTTTTGTTCCAATTTCATTAGCATTAGTAGGTCTAATTTACATAGCTTTACTAAATGCGAATATTCCTGAATATTGGGTTGTCTTTTTACTACCAATGATTATTATAATGCCTTTTGTAAAAAATAAGAAAAAATATGCTGAAATAATAATTGATGGGTTTAGTTCTAAAGTTGCAATGATTTTAGTTGTTGCAGTTATGCTCGCAGGAATTTCTGGTACTATATTAAATGTTAGCGGTTTAGTAAAAACATTAGCTTCATATCTAGTAAATTTAAATCTGGTTGGTAGTAAATTCGTTGTAGCCACATTTATATTAACAGGTATAGTTGCTTTATCGACTGGAACTTCTGTCGGTACTATATTTGTTGTAAGTCCTATTTTATATCCAGTAGGTTATTTGGTAGGTGCCTCACCTGCTCTCTTAATTGGAGCAATTGTCTCTGGAGGTGCCTTTGGAGATAATCTTTCTCCAGTATCAGATACTACTATTGCTTCCGCTACCACACAAGGTATGGATATTGGAGGAGTTGTCAAAAGCAGACTAAAATATTCTATACCTACTGCACTAATTACTATAATATTATATACCTTTATTGGAAAAGGTGGAAGCCCTTCCAGTCAAATTAATGATTATATTAGCAACCCTGAACCTCTTAGTTTGTTATTCCTTTTAGTTCCCATTATTATTATTTATCTATGTATCAGACAACATCATTTAGTTGAAGCTTTAAGCTATGGTATCTTAGCAGGCCTAATAATTGGTCTATTAACTAATATAATAACTCCAGGAATGATTATTAGTGTACCTGAGCAGTTTGGGGCAGGTGGTATAATCCTTAAAGGTTTACAAAATTCTGTTCCTACTATAATATTAGTATTAATTTTATTTGCCCAAATTAATATTTTAAAAGAAGGGGGAGGAATAGAAATAATAATAGAATATATGTCTAAATTCGTAAGAGGAGTTAAAACTGCTGAACTTTCAATTGTATCTCTGCTAATTTCTTTAAATATAATTACAGGTTTAAATACTGCTGCTATAATTGGTACTGGTGAAATAGCAAATCAAATGGGTGAAAAATATGATATTAGTGGTTATAGGCGAGCGAATTTGATGGACTGTGCAGGTACCACTTTAAATTATCTAATCCCTTATATGGTTCCTGTAGTTGTTGGGTCAATGATGAGTTCAATGTATGCTCCTTTTGAGGATGCAATTAAAGTAAGTACTATAGAAGTTGTCACTCATCAGTTCTATCCCTGGGTTATGTTAGCAATATTAATTTTTTCCATCTTAACTGGTTATGGTAGAAAATTTGCATTTTTCTCCAGTATAGATTAAAGATGATTCTTTTTAATGGTTATTAGATAAATGTTAAATATTATCTATTAGCCGCTTTTCTCCACTATACGAATTTATCTTTGTTATATCTTGAGTAACTTCTAAAGTGCCTATATACTCATAATCATCCCTTAATGCATAATAGTTAATCATAATATATTTATTACTCATTTTTATTCTGAAATGTTCTTTATCTTTTTTACCACTCTTAAAATCTTTCAGAATTTCTTCAACAATATGTACACTCTCAGGGGGATGGCAGTTTTGTACCTTTCTACCTATTATTGCTTCAGAGCGAGGAAATATTCTGTTTTTATGGTCTGAAAAATACTTAATATTATCATCTTTATCTATAAAAGATATTTCAACTGGTAAGTTATTTAATACACTTTTTAATTCTAAACTTGTAAAAGAACCAGTTGGTAAATCTATTTTTTCTTTTAAATCATCATTTATCTCTAAATCCTTTTTTTTAAAATTATCAGTATTTATTTTAAATAATCCTTGATCAATAAACTGATTATATATTTGATCCCACACTTCATCTTTTAATGATCTGTAAGCAACAGGTAAGATTATATTCTCTTCTTTAAAGACCATTCTATACATTAACATAAGTAAGTTAGCAAACTTTATCTTAAACTGATCTAAGTCAAATTCATTAGTTAATAAAGAAATTATACTTTTTATTCCTTTTCTAATATCTTCATGTAAAGACCACATAACTACAAGTGGTTTTTTGAAATTCCAAATTTTTTCTAAGTAAGGAAAAAGGATATTTTCTTTTTTTATATAATGAGTATCAAAAGTTTTTAGTAACCTAAATTGTTCGGTAAGTTGTTCAATATCATTATTATTGTAATTATTTTTAAATATCATTTTTGTGATCTTTTTTATTTCTTCTAAAAGTTCTTTCATCAAATCATTTTCTTTAATAAGTAACTGGATAGGATGACTATCTGAAGGTATTTCCCATTCATAATCCTCTAAATAAGGTCCAATAATATTTAATACCTTTTCTATATTTTCCTTTAAATTTTTTATCTCTTTTCCCTCTTTAACTAACATATCTTCAGCAACCAATACATCATATGGGGTTATATTTTTTAGTTTATCCCGATACTTCAAAATAACATCTCTATTTTTGTTACCCTTAATAACTGTTTTAGTTAATTCTACTAATAATTTTCTTTTTCCTTTATCATTATCAATAATTTCAGACATCAAATCAACTCCTCTTTTATTTATTACTTTTATTTTATAACATTTTTTTATATAATGTAAGAGGTTATTAAAAAGAGGTGAATACTAATGAATTTAAAAACAGTTCCTTATTTTTCTGATCTAAACGAAAAAGAACATAAAATATTAAAAAATATTACCAGATTGAAAAAGTTTAAAAAAAATGAAATAATATTTTTTGAAGGAGAAGAAGGAAACTATATTTATATAATAAAAAAAGGCAAAGTTAAAATGTTAAAAATGAATCAAGATGGTGATGAACAGATCCTAAATATATTTAAGGAAGACGATATGATTGGGGAAGTTATAATATTTGATGAAGAAGACTATCCTGCAACTGCTATAGCTTTAAATGATTTACAACTTTATGCTATAAACAGTAAATCCTTATCTCTTATTTTTTTAGAGCATCCTCAAATAACATTAAAAGTTATGAAAGTAATAAGTTCCAGATTAAGAAGAGCTCAACAGAGAATCAAAGATCTTGGGTTAAAAGATAGTAAAAAACGTTTAGCCAGTCTTATCTTACATCTCTCAAAAAAACATGGTAATATAAGTAGTAATGAAAAAATACAAATCAAGCTTTTTTTAACTCAACAAGAACTTGCCAATATGATTGGCACAACTCGTGAAACAGTATCACGTAGTCTTAAAAGTATTGAAAAAGATGGAATCATAGAAACTTCTAGAAAGCAAATCATTATTAACAATATTGAAAAACTTAAAAATATAATCGATTAATGTGATATAGCTCATATAAATCTCCTTTATTACAACCTATAATATATATAATACTTTATTTTGAACAAGGGGTGTTTATTTTGAGTAATAAAGATCTGATAGCAGAAAAATTTCTGGACTGTTTAAAGAAAAAAGAAGTTAGTCATCTAAAGTTAAACGAACTCCAAAAATACTTCGATTTTAATCTTAGAGATATTTTTAAAAATAAAGATGAAATCATAAAATACTTAATAGAAGAAAAGTTAGATGAAAAGATTAAACTTATTAAAAAGATGGAAAGTAAGGATACAAATCTACAAAATAAATTAATTTTCTTTTTTGATTCACATTTCAACTTCTTAAAACAGTATCCAATAATAAGTGATCTATTAATAAAAAATTCAATGTCTAATCAGAAAAATAAAATTGAAATTATAAAAAGATATATGGATACTTTAAAATCAACATTCAGAAAGTTAATTGAAAAAGAAATTCAAACAAAAAGTTTAAGAAATGTTGATCCTGATATAATTGCAAATGCAATCTTATATACTACCCACGGGGTTACAATCAGAATAAAATATGATGAAAGTTATAACTATGCTCAAGCCAAAAAAGAACTGATTAATTTTATTTATTTTGGCCTTAATAAATAATCATTTAAAAAAAGCCGGCTAATTAAAAGCCGGCTTAATACTTCTTTAAAATTTTTTACTTACCTGCCATTATTTTTTTTATATCTTCTTCAACTTCACCAATTGGTTTAATATCAAAGTTTTCAACTAATACCTTCACTACATTTTCCGATAAGAAAGCTGGAAGGGTTGGGCCTAACCTGATACCCTTAATCCCTAGTGATAAGAGGGCTAATAATACAGTAACCGCTTTTTGTTCATACCAGGCAATATCATAAGAAATTGGAAGATCATTTATGTCATCTACATCAAATACTTCTGCTAATTTCTGAGCAATAACTACTAATGAATAAGAGTCATTACACTGTCCTGCATCAAGTACTCTAGGAATCCCTCCAATATCCCCAAGATTCAATTTGTTATATCTATACTTTGCACAACCAGCTGTTAAAATAACTGCATCTTTAGGTAATTTTTTGGCTACATCTGTATAGTATTCCCGATTTTTTTGTCTACCATCACAACCTGCCATCACTACAAATCTACTGATATCTCCATTTTCAACGGCTGCAACAACTTTGTCAGCAACTCCTAATACCGCTTGATGAGCAAATCCACCAAAAATAGTTCCAGTTTCTAGCTCTGTGGGAGAATTACATTTTTTAGCATGTTCAATTATTTTTGAAAAATCTTTATATCCATTTTCTAATCTTTCATCAATATGTGAGACTTCAGAAAATCCTACTAAGCCTGTAGTATATATTCTATCCTTATATGAATCTTTTGGTGGTACTATACAGTTAGTTGTCATTAATATTGGTCCATTAAATTTTTCAAACTCTTCCTTTTGTAACCACCATGAGTTACCATAGTTACCAATAAAGTGATCATATTTTTTAAAAGCAGGATATGAATTAGCCGGTAACATTTCACCATGAGTATAAACATCTACCCCTGTATCTTTTGTTTGCTCTAAAAGCTCTTCTAAATCTTTAAGATCATGTCCACTTATTAAAATACCAGGTCTATCATTAACCCCAATTTTTACTTCTGTAGGTTCTGGATTACCATAATTTTTGGTATTAGCACTATCTAATAATGCCATAGTTTTTACAGCATAATCTCCGGTTTCTAATACTAAATTAGTTAGCTCTTCTACAGAAAGACTATCATCAAGAGTTGATTTTAAGGATCTTTGCATAAAAGCAAATAAGTCTAAATCGCTTTCATTAAGTATGTATGCATGATCAGCATATGCAGCCATACCTTTTAGACCATATGTTATTAACTCTCTAAGTGATCTTATATCTTCATCTTTAGTACTTAATACTCCTACCTCTTGACCCTTACTATAAAAATCATTAGGGTTATTACTACTCCAGGTAGCAGCTTCAGGTAAATTTCCATCAAAATCTTCACCATTTTTATTTTTATATGCTTTTAAGAACTCACTTTTTACAGTTTCCCTTAATTCAATTGCCTCTTTAATCATGTCTTCAAATCTTTCTGAATCAAAATTTACATTTGTAATTGTTGAGAAAAGTTTCTTCATGATAAATGGTCCACTTTGTTGATCAAGATTAAGTCCAACTTCTTTTGCCTTTTCTGCATAAAAAGATATCCCTTTTAAAAGATAGATTAATAAGTCTTGTAAATTTGCAACATCATCAGTCTTTCCACATACTCCCTTAACAGTACAAGCATCGTTTTTTACTGTTTCTTGACACTGATAACAAAACATTGACATATAAATAATCCTCCTTTGATAAGTTTTCTTTTAACGTCTATAGGATGAATTATATAATCAAGTTATCTATAGTTCTATGATTTATATCACATTACCTTTTACTATAATAATAATTATAATACAAAATTACATTTTTTTAAATAGTTGAAATTTAAAAAAGCCCTTTAACAGGGCTTTTTAGTTTTATTTATGTTATTTTACTTACTATTACTTTTTATATTTAAAATTGCTTTTCCAACAATCAATACTATTACTGCTGCAATAATTATTTCTGGTATACCATGTAAAAAAGCAACAGACAAGGCAGCTTTATAGGGCAAATATCCTCTTATAACTGCTAAACCTAATACAAGAACAGTATTAATAATGGTCCCAATTGCTCCTGAAATTATCAATGCAAAGCTTATATTATACTTTTTAAGTAAAATATAAATATAATAAGCTCCTACTCCAATAAAAAGACGAGGTATTACAGCAATTAATGGATCAGCAAAAATTGGGTTTGTTGCTCTAATAAAACTAAATATCCCAAAAATTAATCCAATAAAAAATCCAACTACAGGTCCCTCTAATACTCCACCAATAATTGCAGGAACATGCATTATTGTCGCATGTCCAGCTGGCGTTGGTACCGGTATAAGACCAAGCCCGGTTGCTCCCAAAATAATTGAAATCGCTCCCAACATTCCTGAAATAACAATCTTTCTCGTAGTTAATTTCATCATTTTCCCCCTATCCCGGTCTTAAGTGAAGATCCAGGTAGAAATATTTGACATCTATTTTTTTTTAGTATGACTCTATTTAAAGATGTCATCCGAGGATATTATATTATATTAATAATATATTATCAAGATAAAGTTCACTGATAGTGTCAAGTTACTTTTGGATATAAGATAAACTCCCTTTTAGATTTATTTAAAAGGCATAGGCCTTTATTGCTCTATATGTTCCATTAACTTTCCCACTTTTTAATGCTGGTAGCACCTCTTTAGCTGCAGGATATAAAGTCTTAGTTTTAGATCTTTTAAATATTTTCTCTGTTTTTATTGCAATTTTTTTATCCTTTTTCTTTTGTCTTATTAATTTGTATATATCCTCTGCTTTACCACCATTAAACTTAAAAGCCCTCATTCGCGACATCTGTTCTGCTCCAATAGTACTCCAACCTAATGGGCGACTGGACATCCTATGAGATAAGATATGGCTTATATGACCCTCTGCACTACATCCTAATGCATATGGATCCTTACAATACCTAACTATACCACCCCAATTAGATAATATGTATCCCCGAGAATCTTTAACTGCTTTTAATTTAGTTTCTCTTTTAGTGTTTTTTATTATTTCTTTGAATATTTTTTTAACTTTATATATATCACATTCATTTAGTCCTTCCCAAAGCCAAAACCTTATCTTTGGAAGATGTCCAGTAGCTTTTAATACATACTTGTTTAAATGATATCTATCTAGTACATATTTAGGCCTGGGTAACCAATTTAATCCTTCTTTTATCCATTTTGCTCCATCTCCAGCTAAATAGGTAGTCTCTATCTTTACTACATCATAATTATCGTCTATATAATCTATAACCTCTAACCATAAATCCTCAACATTGTTTTTATATAAACCGCTAAAGTACTTTACATTCTTTAATTTATTCCTGGTCTTATTTACCCTTTCTAAACCTTCATGTACATATATTAACCTGCTAATTGTCCTTTTAGCACCGTGTTGTAATGCTATATGATCCTCATCTGCTTCTACATATAATCTCTTTACCTTCTTTTTTTCTTTTCTTTCTTCTTCTAATTCGCGGTTATCTATCTTTCCTAGTTTTCTTATCTTGTTTTTTACTGTTTCTCGACTTATCTTTACACCTTTAACAGCTAGATCAGCACTTTTTTGATAAGAATGATCTGATGCAAGTTCTATTATCTTTGAAGTTAAACCATTATCCATTCTTTGATATCTTTCAATACCTACAATATCATCTAATAAATATGTGAATCCTTTATCACCTTTTGATTTGTAATATACTCTTAAATACTTAACTTCTCCAAATATTGTTATTAATGTCTTTTTCATATCTTTTTGCTGTACTACCCAATTTTTTTTACGCTCTGTTGACTTTTTAATCTTTTGATCACATTCCTCTAAAAATTCTTTAATAATATTACAACCTAATTCATCTAGATTCTCTTTAACAGTATTAATTACTTCAGTTATATCTCCATCACCTTCAATAAAAATCTTTTCTACGTGTCTTTCTAATTCAGATGTGACTTTTTCATAAAATTGTTGTATAATAATATCCATAAGAAGACTCCCCTTTCGATGTTATTTGGATATTAACATTTTATCAGAAAGGGAGTCTTCTTTCTATCTTTTTATCAATAATCTCCAAAAGTTATTTTACACTAAGTTCACTACAAGTGAAAATTTTTCGAAATGGATTGTAAGCTTATCTTTATATATAATAATTTTTAACTACAAATCTAAAAATAAAATCTTAAAAATTCTCTATAATTTTTTGAAAACACCACACTTTTTACATTCAGAACACTTTAAAATTAATAGACTATTACAACGAGGACATTTCATTATATTAGGATTATCTATTTCATTACTACAGGTCGGACATATTCTTTTATTATCTGTTGTACACTGCATATATATTACACTCCTTTATATCATAAAAAATGCTACAATACCACCAACCGTAAAGGCGGCAAACCAGCTACCTAACCAGACTATTAAAGCTTGTTTTATACCCTGCTCTTTTATCATTACTAACATTGCTGCTATACATGGAACAAATAGAGTAATCACAATTAAAGATACTAGGGTCTGTTCATTAGTTAAACTCAAAGAATATAGACCAGCAGCTCCAAAGTCTCTCCTTATAATTCCCATTATAAATGCATCAGTAGCTTCTTTAGGAAGTTTCAACCAACCTATTATTAAAGGAGCTACTGTATTTTGTATTTTTTCTAATATATTTAATTCTTTCATTAATGTAATTACGACTGCTCCTAGAGCAAATATTGGACCTGCTTCAAATATGAAGTACTTAGATTTTAGATATGTCTTATTTAATACATTTAGTATTTTCGGCATTCTAACAGGAGGTAAATCAATTAATAAATCTGTTGATTCTCCCGGTAAAACCTTATTTAAAAATGTACCTGATATTGCGTAAACTGCAAAAATTGTAATTATATATATCATAAAAAATTTAAAACCTAATGGGGCAATAAGACCTGCTATAACACCAAGTTGGGCAGAACAAGGAATTGCAAGTCCTAAAAGAAATATAGCAATAATTTTTTCCCTTTTAGAACCCAATAATCTTGTTGTAACAGTGGCCATTGTAACACAACCAAAACCCAATAACATAGGTATAATCGCTCTTCCATTAAGACCTATATAGTTTAGACCTCTATCAACAAGAGCTGCAATTCTAGGCATATAACCTGAATCCTCTAAAATTGATAAAAAGAAATAAAAACCTGCAACCAAGGGTAGTAATAACCCAATAATATATGTTGTAGTCATTGTTAGTACTCCAAATTCTCCAACTAAAATCTTCCCTAAAATACTTTGAACATTAACAAAATTACCAACTAAATCAATTATAAATGGTTGGTAATATTTAATCATTATCAACTCTTCTGTATAACCAACTAAAGTTTGAGCTACAAAAACTCCAATAAATTGATATAGTAAATATAAAATTATAAATAAAATAGGAATTCCAGTAAGTGGTTTAAGAATTAAAGAACCTACAAAATCAGAAAAACTATTTTTAGTTTCATTCTTTGTTACTACTTCTTTTACAATACTATCAACATACTCTCTTCTGCTTTTATATATATCTTCTCTTAAATTTTGTTCTTTTGTATTATGAAGTAAGGCTATATTTTTATCTCCTTCTAATATTAAAAGAGCAGCAGCTCTATTATCAATATCTTTGTTTATTTCTAATAGCTCTTTTTCAAATTTATCTTTTAAACTATCTTGACCTCTTTTAGCCTTAGCAATATATTCTTCAATTTTTTTAAAGTTAAATTTTTCAGTTGCTATAGTGGGTATAACTTTAACTTTTAATTTTTTTTCCAATAATTCAATATCAATATCCAAACCTCTATCTTTTGCTTCATCCATTAAGTTTAAAGCAACTATAATTTTCTTGCCCATATCCAATAACTGTTGTGTTAAAAATAAGTCTCTTTCAAGATGTACAGCGTCTACAACATTTATAATGATATCTGCCGATAAGATAATATCTCTAGCAACAAGTTCTTCATCATTAAAAGAAGATACTCCATATACTCCAGGAGTATCCAAAACTATGTAATCCTTATACTTACCAGTACTAATATCTAAAGTAGTCCCTGGGTAGTTTGAAACTGTAACATAGGTATTAGTTAAATAATTGAAAAATAGTGACTTCCCAACATTGGGATTTCCTACTAATACTATCTTCTTTTTACTTTGATCTAAGCCTATTTTTTTATTAATATTAGAAGTCTCCATATTAATCGTTATCCTTTGAGTATAGTTCTATCTCTATATTATCAGCTAGTTTTCTTCCAATTGCTATTTCTTGATAGTTATGTTTTACAATAACAGGTCCACCCGGTATCTTTTGATTACAGTTTAAACTACTACCCTCAGAAATTCCCATTCTCAAGCTTTTAAGTCTTACCATGTCATCAGCGATATGTTTTATTTTAAAGTTCTTTCCTTTTGTAATATCAGATAAAGTCATTTTGTCACCTCTATAAATTATTATTATTCTTATCTTCTTTGTCAACTTAATTATATTATAATGATATTGGTTCTCATTGTCAAGCAAAAAAAATGATAGCCAACCTCTTGCTACCATCTTTTAATATCTATATCTTCATATACTCCTTTATTAATTATCTTTAAGCTGTCTTTTTGATGTTCTTTAACTGCTTTATAAAAGTTATATATATTTGTATCTTTGATAAAATCTTTTTTCCATCGATAGCTACTATTACCGATATATACTCCTGAATGAAACAAATTTATTTCTTCATTTAAATCTATAGCTCGATTAAACCAATTATATTTATTATAATCTGGTATTTTGCTTCCACTTAATTGAATAGCCAATTTATTGTAAAGTTCTTTCCTTTTTTTAAAATAATAAGTAGAACTGCCCCCTATATTAAAAATTTCTTTTATTTTCTCAATAAATCCTTGCTTAAGATCATAACTTATATCCTTATTATTAAACTTAACAAAATAGTCATAAATATTTTTTAAAGCTTCGATGAATCTCTTATTATTATCAATTTCTTGATTCTCATCGACCAGTCTTGAGTCAGTCCAACTTAATCCAACCTTATCAGGGAGGTGTAAAGCATTTGAATGTCCTATATTAGGTGTTGCTGATTTTACTAAACCTTCCATACTATTAAATATTGAATATGTACCGGTAAAGTTTTGATGTGCCCAACTATCAGCATAAGTATGGCTTGCAATCCCTAATCTAAATAAACTTTCAGTTTCTAAAGCTTTTGTCATTAATTGCTTCGCATTTTTACTATTAGGAGTGGTGTTTAGAATATGCATCAAACCATCTTTCCTATAGGCTTTATTTGTATCATAGTCCCCCGGTAAAAAATGAAAACAAGAGTATATCCTTAATAGATCATACTCTGGTTTTAAAATATTTTTAGTTTGACTTATATAATTTTCATACTCATCTTGCTGATTTAAGTTAATAGTAATCTGTTCACAGTTATCATCTACCTGTTGTGATGAATAAGCAATGACCTCTGCTTTATTATTCGAAAATCCTGTTGAAATCGCAGTTAGATAGATCACAAAATAATGAAATTCTATATCCAAAAAATATTTCCTCCTACTTTATAATAATATTTCCTACAATAATTTCTTAGAAAAATCAGACAAGTCTGTTCTTTCTTTAAATCCAATGTTATCATAAAACTCTTTTACCTTTTTATTATTCTCTTCAACAAATAGATGAATCTTAATTACTTTAAGCTCTTTAAATCTATCAGCTAATTCATCCATCATCTGTCTTCCATAACCATTATTTTGATAGCTAGTTTTAACAGCAAGATGATGAACATAACCTCTTCTTCCGTCAAATCCACCCATAACCACACTAATTATTTCACTATCTTTTAAACCAACAAGACAAGTATAAGGATTCCTTTTTATCATCCTATCAATCTCTTCTTTTCGGTCCGATCTTTTCATTACTATTCCAACACTTTCCCATAGTTTGTAAACTTGATCATAATCCTTTATTGTCATCTCTCTAATTTTCATTGAGGTCACCCTTAATTTATTATTTGTAATTAGTGAAAATACCTTAATATTCTTAATTTCCATAAAATAGGTTTAATCTCAACAAATTGATCACTCAAAACTTTATCAATTATTTTCATCCCAATATTAACTCTTGCATCAATCATCTCTTTGCCTTTATCAGCATTCGCCTTTGTTGGACACCCTAAATAAGGTATCATATTTTTATCATTAATCCAGGCTAAGTTAACAGCAAGATGATATAGACTTTTACTATTAAATGTCCTTGCTATTTTATAAATATATTTACTAAGCCCATTAAAATTTGGAATAGTTGAGTCTTTTAGATCTTGATAGTTACCAACATTTTCTTTAGATAGATATAATAATAACGATGTTTCATTACTTCCTGCATGTAGGTCTTTATCATCACCATATTCTATATCTTCAGATACTAATCGATCTAATAATTCTTTATTATTTTCTATCATCAATCTAAAAAAATAGTTGAATAGATCTATCGCATAAAAATTATGTTTTTTATATATCTTATTAGTTACAGCTTGAATTGCCATCTGGTGGGTTGGCCCTCCATGATTATCAATTATAAATAGATACTTAAAATTTATTTTTGCTAACTGTTCAATATAATTATATAGTATCTTTTCTAATAATCTTGTTTTTATTTCTAAAGATCCATCTACCGGTAAAAGTGAACTACCAAAAGGTAAAGATGGTATTTTTATTACAGTATGATTGGGATATTTCTTTTCAATTTCTTCTTTGTACTTAAGTAGTAACTTTTCAGATATTATTAAATCAGTACCCAATGGAAGGTGTGGACCATGGGTTTCAATCGGACTTAAGGCCAAAAGCAATATAGTTTTATCTTTATTTAAATTATGTACTTCTTGAAATGTCATATCCTTATATTTAAGCAAAGTAAAAACCTCATTTATAATTAGATTATTTTATTAATTTTTCCCACTCTTTTAAAATCATGTCTGCAGAAAAATCAATAGCACGTTTTGCAGACATTTCCATGTAGTTATCATAAAGATCGTAGTCATCTAGAAGTTTAATTATTGCATCTGATAAGATTATTTCATTTTTATTTAAAACCTTACTATTGATATTTAATTTATTATCAGCAATTGGTACCAAGATTCCATATTCACCAAAAAAAGGTTCTTTAATATTATTTACATAGTTCTTTGGGCTGACTAATTTAATAATCTGGTCTGAACAGGTAGTTGTTATGATCGGTCTGGCGCAAGACATTGCATCTAAAACTTCTTTTTTACCTTGTTCAAGGTGAGAACTTAATACAAAAATGTCTGATCTTATTATATATTTATATTTATTATCAAAGTTACTGACTATTTTGATATCATTTTCAAAATTCATACTTTTAATCAGTTGATCCAGCTCTTTTTTTAATGGACCATCTCCTATTATTAATAACTTTGCGTTTTTAAATCTTTCTTTTATTCTAATAAAAGCCTTTATTAAATGCCAATGCCCTTTATGCTCAACTAATTCTCCAGTACTTACTATAACATTATCTTCAAAGAAATCTTTTAACTCTGGTTCAATCTCTTGAGCTGCTTGATTGCTGATAAAATCAATTGAAAGGATCTGATCTATTACTTGTATACTGTTATCTTTTAAACCATATTGTGCTATTAAATGATTTTTCTTTGTTTTGGAATCGACAACAATCTTATCCGCTTTCTCATACATTCTTTTAATAAACTTCTCTAAAATAAAACTATCATCAACTACATTATCAATATTTAATATTATATCCTCATTGATCTTACTTAATGAATTTAATATATTTGCTTTTTTACCAAAACTTATAGTTTTATCAATCTTAAATCTATTTTTTATTTCTTTTAATTGATTTATTTTATTATAATATTTAATTGGAAACTTTATAAGAGAGTTATCAATATCCATATCCAGATAAACAACCTTATTCTTATCTACTATATCTAAATCAATATCCCCAGATAAAACAAATAATTTAATATTATATTTTTCTATTAACTTTTTAAGTAGTGTTCTTTTTGAAATATCAAGGTCTCTTTTATAGTTATTTAATAAAACTGCCAACCTTAATTCTTTTTTCATCATAGTTACCTCCATTATTTATAAAACAATGACTATTCCACTTACTATATTTATTCAACAGAATTTATAATTTTCCTTGGAAATTAAGGTGAATAATTAAATCAATTATTAAAAAAAATGTATAAACACTACTTTTTGATTCATTATTTGGTTATTTATTTAATAATAAAGATGCTTCTTTTAATTGTAACTTGCCATTTTTATTATCATCTACAGTTACTTTGTCTGTATTTGGAATAAATACTTTATCAACTACTTCAGCTTTTATATCTTTTAAAACACCTTCTAATACTATCTCAGCTGCTTTAAACTGTTTATTATATGGAGGAGCGCCACCACATAATAATAAAACTGCCTTTTTATTTTTTTCAGTAATCTCATCTCGTTTAACCGCTGCCCAATAAACTTGACATCTATCTACAATATTTTTTAAGGGCCCAGGTATACAATTGAAATAGAGTGGACTAGCAAAAACTATATTATCAGCCTGATCTATTTTTTTATAAATGCTCTGCATCTTATCATCAATAGAACATCCTGAGTTTTCCCAACAGTATTTACAGTCAATACATGGAGAAACTTCACTTCTATATGCATTTATTAGTTCAATTTCACCTTTTAAACTTTCCGAAAATATATTTACCATTGTCTTAGTGTTTGCATTATTTCTTGCAGAACCAAATAAAATCAAAGTATTCAACTTTTATAACCCCCAGTCATTTACCAGTAAAATAAAAAAACCCACCCTTATATTTTAAAGGTGGGAGTTATCTTTTTTTATACATTCTTCATTTTTGGATCCAATGCATCTCTCAGTCCATCACCAAGTAAGTTAAATCCAAGTACACCAAATATAATTGCTAAACCAGGGAACGTTGCTACCCAGGGAGCTTTCTGTAGAGAACTTCTAGCATCACTTAACATTGCACCCCATTCTGGTGTTGGAGGCTGTGCTCCTAAACCAAGAAAACTTAAGGCGGCTGCTTCTAAAATAGCAGTAGCTATACTAAGGGTTGTTTGAACAATAAGTGGTGCCATAGCATTAGGTAGTAAATGATAAAATATGATTCTTAAGTCATTAGCACCCATCATTCTCGCTGCTGCAATATATTCACTTTCTTTTATTGATATTGTAGAAGAACGTATTATTCTAGCAAATCTAGGTATATTAATAATACCAATAGCTAACATAGCATTTTTTAACTGTGGCCCCAAGATGGCAACTATTGCAATTGCTAATAAGATCGCGGGAAAGGCTAACATTATATCCATTATTCTCATGATAACCATATCTAAAATACCACCATAGTAACCTGCTAATAATCCTAAAAAGACTCCTGTAACTAATGCTATCCCTATTGAAAATAATCCTACCTGTAATGAAATCCTTGACCCATATATAATTCTACTTAAGATATCTCTACCCATTTCATCAGTTCCTAAAAGATATGTTGAAGATGGTGGCTTATATCTCATTATTATGTTTTGTTGTAATGGATCATGAGGAGCTATATATGGAGCAAAGATTGCAACTAAAATTAAAAATCCAATAAGGATAATTCCTAATACACCTATTCTACTTTTTAAGAGTCTCCTACCGGCTTCATACCAGGGATTACCTGTATTCAATTTTTCTTCAATTATCTGTTTTTCCATTTAATTCACTCCTACCATTAACTGTACTCTATTCTAGGGTCAATAGCTGCATATGAAATATCTACTAATAAGTTAACTAATACAAATGTACCCGCAAAAAACAATATTCCACCCTGTACTACTGGAAAATCTCTAGCATAAATAGCATCAACTAAGTACTTGCCTAATCCAGGCCA
>JAIPEV010000010.1 GCA_021736965.1 Halanaerobiales bacterium
ATCAAAATCAGACTATGGAAGTATCTATAAAATCAGAGATGATAAAGTAACATATGTTGATGCCGTTGGACATGATCTTAAACTATTAAAATCCTTACAGATCAATAAAAGTGTGTTTTCTGTACATACAAATGAACCACAGATTTTAGATAACTTACTTGAAAGAGATAAAAACATGATTTCTCAAGAAAAATATGAAGTATTGAAAAGTGCTTCAAAAAATATTGAACAGTCTTTGACTTTTTCTCTTACCGTTGACAATGAGAGGATTGCAGGGATTTCATTGGATATTAATGATAAATCCAAAAAACAATTTATGCAAGATGATATTGAAACATTAGCTGCTTTTAGAAATCTAGCTGAATCTTTTTATACATTTCAAAGGTATAATAAATTGCAAGGAGATTTCCAGCGTGATATAATCTTATCAATGATTAAGTTTTTAGAGGTTCATGATAAATATACTGGAGGTCATTCAGAAGAAGTTGCAAATCTGTCAATTATGATAGCTAAAAGTTTAGATTTATCAAAAAAAGAAATTAATAATGCTTATTGGGCGGGTTTGATCCATGATATAGGCAAGTTACTTATACCTAAAAAGATATTAAACAAAAAACAAAAATTAACAGATAGTGACTATTCTTTGATTCAAAATCATCCTTATTGGGCATATACAGCCTTAAAACAGACAAAAAAGCTTGATAGTATAGCAAAGTATGTACTCTATCACCATGAGAGGTGGGATGGTGAAGGCTATCCTGAAGGTGTAAAAAGAGAACAGATCCCATTAATTTCGAGAATTATTGCAGTAGCTGATGCTTATTCTGCAATGACTTCTGATAGGGCTTATCGTGATGCTCTCTCTAAGCAGGAAGCCTTTCAAGAGCTAAAGAAAGGTTCTAAAAAACAGTTTGATCCAGAAATTGTAAAGATACTTATAACAAATATAGATAGTTTAGACAAGACAAATGTAAAGTAATATGAAAAGGAGTATTTTTGATGAATATTATTGAACTACAGGAAGATGTATTCAGGCCTGAATTCATATACCACGGTAATGATTTGGGAGTTAACTATACTAAAGAGAATACTAAAATTTTACTGTGGGCACCAACCGCAGAAGAGATTAAGATTGAGATCTATAACTATTATAAGAATAAAGACCCCTATGAAGTTTTTGACCTAAATAAAAATATTAATGGAACCTGGAAAGTAAACTTAGAGGGGGATTATGGAGGAAAATATTATTTATTTAAAATAGATTTTGGTTCTAAAATTGTAAAAACTATTGATCCCTATGCAAAGGGTTTAGCATCAAACAGTGAAATGGGGTTAATTGTTGATTTTGAAAAGACTAACCCAGATGATTGGCAAAAAGATAAGAGAGTTAATATAAAAAGCCCTGTTGATGCTATAATCTATGAAGTACATGTTAGAGATTTTTCTTCTTCACCATACTCTGGAATGAAAAATAGTGGTGACTACTTGGCATTTACAGAAAACAACACAGTTAATAATCAAGGTTTAAGTACGGGTATTGATCATTTAAAAGAGTTAGGAATCACACATATACATCTTTTACCGGTATTTGATTATGCTTCTGTTGATGAAGAAATAAAATATGAATATAACTGGGGCTATGATCCACATTTTTATAATGTACCTGAGGGTTCATATGCAAATAATTCTGAGGGTTATCAGAGAATAAGCGAATTTAAAAAGATGATTAAAAGCTTACATGATAATGGTATTGGAGTAATAATGGATGTAGTTTATAATCACACTTATTTTACAGAGCAATCAGCTTTTCAAAAAACTGCACCTGGGTATTTTTATAGAACGGTAGATAACTGTTATCTAACTAATGGTTCAGGCTGTGGTAATGAAATAGCAACTGAACGCCCAATGGTAAGGAAGTTTATTATTGATTCGTTAAAATATTGGGCTAAAGAATATCATATTGATGGATTTAGATTTGATCTGATGGGTTTAATGGATAAAGAAACTGTTTATAATATTGAAAAATCCTTACATAATATTGATCCTAATATATTAATATATGGAGAACCTTGGGCTGCTTCACCACCTCATCTTAAAGACTATCAAAAGATATATAAAGGAATACAACGTAATCATAAGTTTGGGTTTTTTAATGACTCTTTTAGAGATGCTATTAAAGGTGATACAAATGGATTTGTAACCGGATATGTCAATGGCAAATTTCAGACATATAATGATATAAAAAGGGGAGTTGTTGGTAGTATTGACTTTAACTTTGAGGTGAAAGATTTTGCCTATAAACCAGAAGAGACGGTAAATTATGTCAGTTCTCATGATAACTTAACTCTCTGGGATAAGATTAATAAATCGATGAGTAAGGCAACTGAAATAAAAAGAATCAAGATGGATAGGTTAGCTCAGGCAATTGTCTTTACTTCACAAGGTATCCCGTTTTTCCAGGGGGGAGAAGAGTTTTTAAGAACTAAGTATGGTAATCATAATAGTTATAATGCTGGAGACCACATAAATCAGATTAAGTGGGAGAGAAAGAGCTTATATTATGAAACTTTTTTATACTATAAGGGCTTAATAAAGTTAAGAAAAAAACATTCTGCTTTTAGGATGAGAGAGGCGGATATGATTCGTAATAAGCTAGAATTTTTACAAGGTGAAGATGCTGCAATAGGTTATATGTTCAAAGACCATGCCAATAATGATAAATGGAGAAATATCTTTGTTATCTATAATCCACAACATCATTGGACAAGATTTTGGTTGGAAAAAAAGTATAATTTTAATATTGTGGTTAATGAAACGAAGTCGGGAACAGATATTTTACACCGTTTTAGAGCAGACAATATAAAAGTACCACCAATAACTGCAATGGTACTTTATACAGATTAAATATCAATTTTAAGATACAAAGAAGCTAGAGGAGGAATGGTAAGAGTTATTGAATTTTTGAAACCATGGTACTCCTCTTTTTTGCTTTTTATTGGGGAATCATTAGTAAGATTTGAACCTCCATATTTATCTAAATCCGAGTTAAAAGTTTCTTTGTACTCTCCTTTAACTGGTACTCCAATTTTATAATTGTTCCTCGGTATTGGTGTAAAGTTACATATGATTATTAGAAGTTGTTTAATTTTTTGACTTGACCTGGTAAAACTTATTACACTTTGTTGATAATCATCGGCATTGATCCATTCAAAACCTTCATTTTCATAGTCTTTGCTCCATAAAGCTGGATTATTTTTATAGAATATATTTAGTTCTTTTAAGTAATTTTTTAATTTATCATGTTTCGGGTAGTTTAAAAGATGCCAGTCTAATTCTTGTTTATAGTTCCATTCAATAAACTGACCAAATTCACCACCCATAAACAGTAATTTTTTTCCGGGATGAGCTATCATATAACCATATAATAGCCTTAAGTTAGCAAACTTCTGCCAGTAGTCACCTGGCATTTTATCCAATAAAGATTTTTTACCGTGAACTACCTCATCATGGGAAAGGGGTAATATAAAGTTTTCTGAATAATGATACATCATTGAAAATGTAAGTAAATTGTGTCTATTTTTTCTTTTTATCGGATCTTCTTTAATGTACTTTAAGATATCGTTCATCCAACCCATATTCCATTTAAAATTAAACCCTAATCCACCTTGATCATCTGGGGCAGTTACTTTAGGCCAGGCTGTTGATTCTTCAGCAACCATCATTACTCCGGGGTAGTTATCAAATATAACTGAGTTGAGCTTTTTTAAAAATTCAACTGCTTGTAAATTTTGATTACCACCATATTTATTTGGAGTCCATTCACCTTCTTCTTTATTATAGTCTAGATAAAGCATATTACTGACAGCATCAACTCTAATTCCATCGATATGGTAAATGTCAAATAAAAAGCGGGCACTTGAGATTAAAAAACTCCAGACTTCAGGTTGATTGAAGTCAAAATTAAGTGTATCCCATTGCTTATTTTCGGCTATTTTTGGATCGATATTTTCATAGAGGTTTGTACCATCAAAAAGCCTTAATCCATGGTTATCTTTACAAAAATGGCTGGGGACCCAATCTAAAATCACACTTATTCCATGTTTATGGGCTTGATCAACGAAGTACATAAAGTCTTTGGGTTTACCATAGCGACTAGTTATAGAAAAGTAGCCGGTTGTTTGATAACCCCAAGAACCACCAAAAGGAAATTCAGTCAAAGGCATCAGTTCTAAATGGGTATATCCCATTTGGTCAACATAGGGTATTAAAGTATCAGCCAAATGCCTATAGTTATAGGGTTCTCCATCTGAAGTGGTCTTCCATGAACCGGCGTGTACCTCATATATATTTATTGGTTGTAAGTGTGGCTTATTATTTTTTCTTTTCTCAATCCAAAGATTATCAGACCATTTAAAACCATCTAAAGATTTAATAATAGAGGCTGTATTAGGGCTTTTTTCTGAATAAAATGCGACGGGATCTGATTTTATAAATGTATCGCCATGGTATCCAGTTATAGAATATTTATATAAAGTATTTTCTTCTAATCCGGAGATGAAAATGCTCCAAATTCCACTATCAGAAATTTTTTTCATTGGATTGGAAAACTTATTCCAGTTATTGAACTCTCCAATAACAGATACCTTTCTAGCAGAAGGAGCCCAAACAGAAAATCTAACTCCTTTAAGACCATCTTTTTGCTTTATATGAGCACCTAAAAAGTTATATATTTGGTAATGTTCACCTTTATTAAATAGGTATCTATCATAATCACTAATTATTGGCTCAGACATTTTAATTCCTCCAATATTATCTACTACTATATATATTTCAAGAATTATATGTAATATCCTTTTAATATAAGAAAGACAAAAATGGTAATGGATTTGATATTTTTTTGTTTGACAGGGTTATGAAAGTTTATTAAACTTAATGTATAAATAAATATTTTGATTTTTGGGAGGGAAAAGGTATGAAAGACAAATTGAAGATTCTTTTTGTATCATCAGAAGTATCTCCTTTTATAAAGACAGGAGGCCTTGCAGATGTAGCAGGAGCATTGCCCAGTGCCTTAAAAGAAAAAGGTCATGATGTAAGGGTTGTTTTACCTGAATATAAACAGATATCTTATGACTTTGTAAAAGATTTTAAACATATTACAGACTTTAAAATGAAAATGGTATGGAGAGATAAATATGTAGGAGTAAATAAACTTGATTATAATGGTGTACCCACCTATTTTATAGATAATAAATTTTACTTTTTTAGAGACTCTTTATATGAAAACAATGATAGAGAGGAACAGTTTGCTTTTTTTTCCAGAGCTGTTTTAGAAATGATTAAAAAGATTGACTTTAAACCAGATATAATACATTGTAATGATTGGCAAACTGGACCTTTAGCATTAATGTTAAAAGATAACTATCAAATTTATGATTTTTATAGGGATATAAAAACGGTCTTTTCTATTCATAATCTTGCTTATCAGGGCAAGTTCAGTCCAGAAATAATAGGAGATATTCTAGGAGTATCCTATTACCATTTTAATTCAGGTAACATTAGGCATGATAGTATGGTAAATTATATGAAAATGGGAATTATGTATTCTGATATTTTAAACACGGTTAGTCAAACATATGCCCAAGAGATTAAAACACCATATTTTGGGGAAGGTTTAGATTACATATTAAGGATGAGAGATAATGATTTATATGGAATTTTAAATGGTGTTGATTATGATGAATTTAATCCTTCTACCGATCAAAGAATTTATTTAAACTATAGTAAAGAAAAGATTAATATTAAATATAAAAATAAATTGGGATTACAAAATGAATTAGGACTTAAAGTAGATAAAGAAAAACCAGTTATTTCAATTATATCAAGGTTAGTAGAACAAAAAGGGATGGAATTATTTCCTTCAATAATCCATGATCTGATGGCTCAGGATATTCAGTTTATTGTCCTCGGTACAGGTCAAAAACAGTATGAAGATTTTTTTAGATATGTTCAATCAAGATATCCAAATAAGATGAGGGCAGTAATTGGGTATGATGCTCAGTTGGCGCAAAAGATATATGCTGGTAGTGATATTTTCTTAATGCCTTCTAGATTCGAACCATGTGGTTTAGGACAGCTAATAAGTATGTGTTATGGTACAATACCACTCGTAAAAGAAACAGGTGGATTAAAAGATACTGTAGTTCCATATAATGAATACGATGATACTGGCTTTGGCTTTTCTTTTGATAACTACAATGCACATGATATGCTGTATACAGTTAAAAGAGCACTTGATTTTTATAATGATCAAAAGATCTGGCAAAAGCTGATAAAAAGAGCTATGAAACAAGATTTTAGTTGGGAGAAGTCTGCAACTAAATATGAAAAATTATATAATAAAATAGTAATAGATATAGTTAATAAAACTGTTAAACAAGTTCAAGAGCAAAAAATTAATATAAATACAGCTAATCTTGATTCTCTTATTAAGCTTAATGGTATTGGAGAAAACTATGGAAAGAAAATTATTGAGTATAGAAAAAATAATGAAGAATTTGAATCAAAAGAGGAACTATTAAAGATAAGAGGAATTGGTAAAGTTAAGTTTGAAAAGATAAAAGAAATGATAAAAGTATAAAAAGAGGTGAATTATATGCCAGATCTCTGGGCACATATTATAGGAGGAGAAATGGTAATAAATAAGCTAAATGATAAAGCACTTTGTGATGTCATAATAAATAACAGAAATTATTTTAATATGGGAACACAGGGGCCTGACTTTTTTTTCTATAATGATTTTTGGCCCTGGATAAAAGAAAAAAAAGGGCCTACAATTGGAAACCTTATTCATAATAAAATGACCATTGATTTTTTAATAGAATCTTTTAGAAAGTTAAAAGAAAAAAAAGGTATTTTATATTATCCAGAAAGTTTATCATATTTCATGGGATTTATAACTCATATTATTCTGGATAAAAACATTCATCAAATTATTGATAATTTTACAACAGATGACTTTGAACACAAGAGGCTAGAATTAGAACTTGACTGCTATTTTACAAAAAAGTATTTAAATAGTGAATGTTATAAACTAAATCCTTTGAACTATATAAATATTGGAGACAATTTTAACCAGATGATATCTCAAATAATTTATAGCAATATTAATCAGATGTATAATCTAAATCTAGATTTAGATTTTATAGATAAAGCATATAATGATATGTTAAAAGTACATTCAATTCTTTATAGTCCATATAAAGTAAAAATAACTATATTAAAATTATTTACAAGTTTCTTTTCGATTGATTTAAATCAATATACCTATGCTGATGTTAATAGTTTCTCGATTTTATCAACTACTGATATTGATCAAGTTGAAGAAAAAATGATAAAATATATTAAGCAGAGTAAGAATGTTATTAATATCTATTGTAAGTATCTAAAAGATAAAATAGATATAGATCAAGTTAAAAAAGAAATCGATATATATCTAGCTCATACTCCCTAGTATAATGGATTTTATATATTAACAATAAACAATATAGGATTAGGAGGTTAGTTATGTGTGGTAGATACTTTTTAAATATTGGATTGGAACAATTAATAAATAGATATGAAATTGATGATATTCCCGATGAAATCTATGACTTTAAGGGAGAAATATTTCCATCTAATACTGTTCCAGTAGTTTTAAATATAAGAGGGATCAAAAAGCTTCGATTTATGAGGTGGGGTTTTGATTCATCTTATACAAATAATCTAATAATTAATGCAAGAAGTGAAACTGTTCATAAAAAGAAACTGTTTAAGGAGTCTTTTCACAGAAGGAGATGTATTGTTCCAGCAAATGGATTTTTTGAGTGGGGTAAAACTGAAACTGGTAAACAAAAGTACTTTATAGACTTAAAAGACGAAGAGGTGATATCATTAGCAGGTATTTATGATTCTGATTATGAACAAAATAAAAATTGTTCTTTTTGCATTATTACAAAGGATGCTTTTGATCAATTAGTTCAAATTCATGACAGAGCACCTGTAATATTAAAACAAAATAGAGAAAATGAGTGGTTAAAGGAGGTATTTACTCCCAAGTTATTTGATTTCTTTAATGAAAAGAAACTACAATTTGATATTAAAAAAAGCTAAATATTATTAATATAAATTCATTTTTAAATTGTAATAACTGGCAGGAATAATTGTATACAATATTGAATATATATTTATAAGAGTTAATTTTGTTTTGAAAATAAAAGAATATTACAAGGAGGAGAGATGAAATTGAAGAAACTCTTAATTACTTTTTTAGTTTTAACTTTAGTTTTTGCATTTAGTGCTGTTGGATTGGCTGAGACATATACTGTAGGTACTAGTGCTGGCTTCCCACCATTTGAGTATGTTGAAGATGGAGAAATAGTTGGTTTTGATATTGATTTGATGAAGGCAATTGGTGAAGAAATGGGCTTTGATGTTACCTTTGAAGATATTGCTTTTGATTCATTAATTCCAGCCTTAAAAACAGGTAATATCGATGTGGTAGCAGCCGGAATGACAATTACAGAACAAAGAGAAGAAGTTGTAGACTTTTCAAACTCTTATTATTCTGCTGATCAGAGTATAATAGTTAAAAAAGATTCAGATAAAGATATCAGTGTAATTTTTGGTGATAATGATATCAGTGTGCAGACTGGAACTACAGGTGACATGTGGGCAACAGAAAAGTTAAAAGAAAAAGGTATTTTAACAGGTAAAATAAAAAGATATGATACCTTTGTACTATGTGTAAGTGATCTTGTAAATGGAAATGTAGACGCGGTTGTTTTAGATAGCCCTGTTGCTAATAGATATGCTGAAATGAGACCAGTTGATGTAGTAGGTATTATTGTAACTGGAGAAAATTATGGTCTAGCAGTTAATAATGGTAATACAGAACTTCTAGATAAACTTAATGAAGGATTAAGAAGAATTAGAGAAAATGGTAAGATGGCAGAAATAATTGATAAGCACTTTAAATAATATTTAACTAAAATATTATAGAGAGGATGTATGACTTATCGGAAATTTTGAATTTATCATGAGTTCCCTTCCAAACCTTTTGGAAGGGGCTCTTGTTACAATAAGACTAACCGTATTAAGCTTATTGCTGGGAGTCGCGTTAGCTATTCCTATAGCTTTTTTACAAATCTATGGTCCTAAATTTATCAGGAGATTAATCAGTGTTTATGAAAGAGTAGTAAGGAGCATTCCTCTATTGGTAATCTTATTTTTAATATTTTATGGATTTCCACGTGTAGGAATTAGATTTCCAGCCTTTACAGCTGCAGTATTGGGGATAGGAATAAGGAGTTCTGCTTATCAGTCTCAAATTTTCAGAGGAGCAATTCAATCAATTAGTGGTTCTCAAATGAAAGCTGCTCTCTCATTGGGGATGACAAGTCTACAGAGTTTTAAAAATGTTATTTTACCCCAATCAATTAGGATTGCAATTCCACCAATGGCAAATGAATCAGCCATTGTTTTAAAAGATACATCTTTAGCTTATGCTTTGGGTGTAATAGAACTGTTAAGACAGGGTGGTTATATTATTGCAACTAGTTATAGGCCTTTACCTATTTATATGACTGTTGCAGCAATATATCTGGTAATGACACTGACTATTAATACAGTACTTGGGAAGTTTGAAGACAAGCTTAAGATTCCGGGTATAGGTATAGAGGAGAGGGTAAGATGATCGAGAAAAAAACGATTCTCAGAATAGAGGATTTACATAAAAGCTTTGCTGATAATGAGGTATTAAAAGGAGTTTCGCTATCATTAAATAAGGGTGAAAACAAGGTAATTATTGGACCCAGTGGTACCGGAAAAAGTACTTTATTAAATAATATTAATAGACTTGTCCCACCTGACCAAGGTAAAATATATCTGGATGGAGAATTAATAACCCCTAATAATATTAATAAAATGAGACAACAGATTGGTTTTGTATTCCAAGATTTTGGTCTTTTTAATCACCTAACTGCTCTTGGGAATGTAAAAATTGGTTTAACCAAAGTTAAAAAGATGAATAAAAAAGATGCAAATGATCTTGCTATGGAAGAGTTAAGAAGAGTAGGATTAGAAGAAAATGCAAAACAGTATCCTGCTGAATTGTCTGGAGGACAAAAACAGCGAGTGGGTATTGCAAGAGCCTTAGCGATGCAACCAAAGTTGATTCTCTTTGATGAACCTACATCAGCTCTAGATCCAGAACTTATCGGAGAAGTATTAAGTGTTATGAAGAATTTAGCAAAAGAAGGAATGACAATGCTTGTAGTAACTCATGAGATGGGTTTTGCGCGCACTGTATCCGATGAGATAATTTTTATGGAAAATGGTTATATTGTAGAACAAGGTCCTCCTAGTCAGTTATTTAATAGCCCAGAAACAGAAAGAACAAGAGAATTCCTCTTTAAGCTTACTGAACTATATGGTGAGGGGGAAGAGTAATGGATATATTTAATCTTTTTATAGAAGCCTGGCCTTTATTATTTAAAGGGGTACAGCTTACAATTTTATTAACTATAATATCTATAATATCTGGTACAACAATTGCTATATTTTTATCTCTGGGTAAGACATATGGTCCTGCTTATGTTAAATGGCCTATTACAATTTTTATTGAGTTAATCAGAGGGACACCAATGTTAGCACAACTTTTTATCCTTTATTTTGGTCTTCCACCCTATGGAATAAAACTATCAGGATTTACGGTAGCATTTATAGGTTTTACAATAAACTGTTCTGCATATACTGCTGAATATATTAGGGGATCAATTATGTCAATAGAATCTAACCAACTTAGAGTGGCTAAATCAATTGGGATGAGGAAGTGGCAAGGAATCTTTAATATCATATTACCTCAGGCTTTACGAAGAGTAGTTCCTTCTTGGACAAACGAGTTTATCTATCTATTAAAGTACACCTCATTAGCGTATATGATTGGGACTCATGAATTAATGACCCAGGCTAAATTTTTTGCTAGTAGAAACTATGAGTTTTTTAAGGTGTATTTAATTGTGGCATTATTTTATCTTGTATTAGTTATCTTTTTTACTCAAATATTTTCATGGGTTGAAAAGAAGTTCAAAATTCCAGGATTTGAGTACCAACATTAGCTATTTATTGTCATAGTATTTTAAATGAATAATTTAAATTTAAAAGCTCCCAATAGGGAGTTTTTTTATTTAGTGATAAATTAAAGTAAATATTTCTTTCATTTTACTTTAAAAAGAGTTATAATATAAAACAATAAAGTATAATAATAATTGATCATTTATACTTTCCACATAATATAATAAAAGATTTAGATATAAGAAAGTAAACTGTTTTTTATAAATCTAAGGGATTCTGATTTTTTAAAAGATACTTTCTTATATATCATCATAAGAGTTAGAAGAGAAAAAATTATAACGTTGGCCTTAATGAGGATAAGATGCCTTTTATTTTAAGTATTATTGTTGTTATAATATAATAACATCAAGTGTACAGAAAATCTTTACTTACAGAAAAAACTTAAAAATAAGTAACATAGAAAGGAATTAAGATGATGAGTAATACCACGATTGTTTTAGGATTAGTTATTATCTATATTGTTGTAAGATCTATTATCATGTTTAATAAAAATAATTCAAATAAAAGTATTGACTATGATAAGTTATTTAACAACTTCTATAATCCAGCTCTTTTATTGGATAATAAAGATATTGTACTTGATCTAAATAAAAGTTTTTTAGACACTTTTAATATTAAAGAAAGTGAAATTCTAGGTGTTAAGTTTAAAGAAGTTATTGAAAATGAGTTATTAGCTGACAAAAATGATCAGATTAGTTGGGAAAGTGAAAACAAGGAATTTCAAATTGATCAAGCGTTATTAAAAGGTAATAAAAAGGTAAGATTGAAGTCAATACCTGTTGATAATAATAAGAGGTTTGTTATCTTTGAAATTAATAAAGATGAGGTTGAAAACCTTGCTTTCTTACTGAGAAACAGTAGAAGAAAGATAAAAGACCTTCATAATACAGCTTTAAAAATGCAAAAAGTTAGGACTGAACAAGAGATTTATGATCTTACTGTTAAAGCGGCAGAAAATATTTTAGACTATGATCTTTGCACTTTAGATATAGTTGAAGGAGATAATCTAATTGTTAAGGCAACATCTAGCAATATTATTGCTGGCGAATCCATTTCTTCTAAACTTGATTCTGAAAACTTAGCAACATATGTTTATAAAAACAAATGCAGTTTACTTACCAAAGATATTCAAAAAAAAGAATATGCTAATCCTACAAGCGATAAATATCATTCCGCTTTAACAATACCGGTTGGTGACCGGGGGATATTTCAAGCAGTCTCAACTAAGATTAATGAGTTTAGTCAAGAAGATCTAGAGTTAGTAGAATTATTAATATCTCATACCTTATCAGCTTTGCAGAGGCTTGAACTTGATCAACAAATAAGGTACTTAGGTTTTCATGATAACTTAACTGATTTATATAACAGACATTATATTAAAGAAGAGTTTATAAGGTTAAATACAAAAAGACAACTACCTTTAAGTATCATTATTGGTGATTTGGATGCTCTGAAACTTATAAATGATATTTTTGGTCATGAAGAGGGAGATAAGTATATAAAGAAGGCTTCCCGGCTCTTAAAAAGATGTATTCGAGATGAGGATATACTTGGTAGATGGGGTGGTGATGAGTTTATAATCATTCTTCCTATGACTTCTGACTCAGAAGCAAATAATATAATAGAAAGAATAAAAAACGAGAGCAAAAAAACTATAAATGAAAAGATACCTATATCAATTTCACTGGGAAAAGCAACCAAAAATAAAGATGATAAAAAAGACATAAATAAAATTATTGAAGAAGCTGATTATTTAATGTACAAAAATAAATCCCTTATCTATAAGGACCAAGACAACCCTATTATTGATATGATCAAAAAAAAGTTTGAAAATGATGAAATTGATCAAGATGAAATCTATAGATTAGACAGTTTATTAGAATTGATTAAAAAATGAAAAAAGATCAAATAAAGCCGGAAAATAAACACCGGCTTTTTTTCTATTTATTGCACTTTTTTAGACTTTGTAATATAATTAACAATAGCATCAAAGGAGGGAAGCAGTAATGGATGAAATATTGAAAATAGAAGAACTTAATCTAGTGCTTGATAAAGAGAGTATTCTTTGTAACATAAGCCTAAATATAAAAAAGGGTGAGGTTTTTGCAGTAATTGGTCCTAATGGTTGTGGTAAATCATCATTAGCTTATTCTTTGATGGGGCTTAAAGGTTATAAACAAAAATCCGGTGCAATATATTATAAAGATGAGGAAATTAGTAATTTAACAGTAACTGAAAGAGCTCGTAAAGGGATGACATTAGCCTGGCAAGAACCTGCAAGATTTGAAGGAGTAACGGTAAAAGAATTTTTATCAATCGGTGCCCAATCAAGAGGCAATAATATAAAACAAAAAGATCTTGAATGGGCTTTAAAAGAAGTGGCGATAATACCCCAAAAATATTTATCCAGAAATGTAGATGAAACTTTAAGTGGTGGAGAGAGAAAAAGAATTGAGCTTGCTTCAATTCTTTTAATGAAACCGGATCTAGTTATATTAGATGAACCTGATTCTGGAGTTGATGTTGTTGCATTAAATAATATTGGCAATATTATAAAAGATTTTAAAGAAGAAAATATTGGTGTGCTTTTAATTACACATTCTGATGAAATGTTAAAATTAGCAGACAAGGCAGCTTTAATCTGTGGTGGTGAGGTCTTTAATGTGGGAGATCCTAAAGAAGTAAGTGAGTACTTTAAATATGAGTGTATGCCTTGTGAAGATCATAATCCAGTTGAACATCAGGAGGTGTTATTAAATGAATGATTATCAAATGATGGTAGATGCATATAAAAAAGCAGGAGGAGAAGACATATTTTCTGATAGCAATACTGCACATATGGTTTTAGAACAGGACAATGTTTTAGGTAAACACGAGGTAGAAGGACTAAAAATGGATGCAGAAAAAAATGATAAAAATACTGTTGATCTTAAATTACAGGTAAAAGAAGGTTATAAGATTAAAAACCCTGTTCATATGTGTTTTGGAGTATTACCAAAAGAAGGCTTACAAAAAATAGTAATGAATGTTTTTTTAGGCGAAGATGCTGAAATTGAGGTTATGTCTGACTGTGTTTTTCCGAATGCAGTTCAGGTTAGACATCAAATGGAAGCAGATATTCACCTATCTAAAAATTCCAATTATAGATACATTGAGAATCATTTTCATGGTAAGACAGGTGGTGTAACAGTTGTTGCTAAAGCTAATATTGAGATGGAAGAATATAGTGAACTATACACCTTATTTACTTTACGTAAAGGTAGAGTCGGTAAAATTGAATTTGATTATGAAGCAGAACTTGATAAAAATGCTAAGGTAGAGATGCTTACCAGAATAAGTGGATATGCTGATGACCTTATTAAGATTAAAGAGATTGCTCATTTAAATGGCCAAAATGCAAGAGGCATATTGGACTCTAAGATAGCTATTAAAGATGAGGCAAGAGCAGATGTATATAATGAACTTACTGCTTCTGCCCCTGATGCTAAAGGACATGTAGACTGTACAGAAATTATAAAAGATAATGCTGTAGCAAAAGCTATTCCTGTAGTTGAGGTAAAACATCCAGAAGCTAAAGTAACCCATGAGGCAGCAATTGGTAGTATAGATAGTGACCAGTTACAGACTTTGATGGCAAGAGGTTTAGATGAAGAGGAAGCATCTGATTTAATTATTCAAGGTTTACTTAAAGGTTAATCTTATATTTAAATTTTATACTGAATTAAATAATTATTTATAATTTACAAGGAGTGAGATTTTTATGAAATTACTTAAAGCTCAAAGCATAATAATAACATTTACATTATTAATCCTACTTTCGATTACTTTTGGTGGTGTTGGTCATACAGAGACAAAAAAGGTTGTAATTCAAACTCCACCTGTACTAGCTGCACTTCCATTATTGAAGATCGATGAGTCAGGTGAGTTAGATAACTTTCTCGATATAGAAGTTAAGATCTCTCCTGATCATCAGAGAGCGATATCTTTAATAGCAAAAAATGAAATAGATTTTATAATAACAGGTGTAAATGTTGGTGCAAAAATTTATAATAAGGGTATAAATGTCAAGCTACTTAATGTTAATACCTGGGCAGTAGATTATTTATTAACAAATGGATTTAAGGCAGAGAGTTTTGAAGATCTTAAAGGTAAAACAATAAGTTTGCCTTTAAAAGGTGGCCCCTTGGACTTTTTAGCCAGATACTTGCTTGAAAATAATGGGATTAGTGAAAAAGAAGTCAAATTAATATATAGACCTTTACCTAATGGAGCAAAATATTTTAACAGTGGGCAGATTGATTCGATAATTTTGCCTGAACCATTAGTATCAGTTAGTCTAGCTCAAAATGATAATGCTTACTTATCATTAGATATTCAAAAAGAATGGGCTAAATTTAATGATGGTGATCAAAGGATTCCTTTTGTAGGTATCTTTGTTTCTGAGCAGTTTGCTAGTGGTAATCCTGGATTTACAGAAATAATTGCAGGTAAGTATATAGAAAATTTAAACTACTATAATGACAATCCAAATGAAGCTGCAAAAGATGCTTCTAAATACTTTAATATTCCAGAACCAATCATGGAAAAAGCCCTTACAAGAACAAATATTAATATATACCCAGAAGATATTTCAAGGAAACTTACAAATAATTACTTTGAAGCCATTTTGGAGATGTATCCCGAAATGATAGGTGGTAATTTACCAGATGAAGAGTTTTATTATTAAAAAGATTAAAGAAATATTATTAGGCGCCACCGGTTTTTTGGTGGTGTTCTTAATTTGGTTTTACTACTCAGGCCAGATTAATCCTTTAATTTTACCTACCCCTGGTGAAACATGGGCTGCCTTTATAGATATTTATCAAAAGGGAGATTTATTTTTTAACCTTTTTATCACAATTAAAAGAACGCTAATTGGTTATGGATTAGCATTAATTTCAGGTTTTATACTGGCATTACTACTTAACAAATCTAAAATATTAAAGAATATATTGAAACCTCTAATTACTGTTATTCAAACAACACCACCTGTAATTTGGCTAGCTTTAGCTGTAATTTGGTTTGGAATTGCTGATAACTTAACACCCATTTTTTTAATATTTATTGTAACATTACCGATTATTATTATAAATATATTCGAAGGGCTACATGATATAGATAATAATTTAATAGAAATGGCAAAGGTATATAAAGCAAGTAGTAAAGAGATTTTATTTGATATATTCATACCCTCTTTAACCCCCTATATCTTTTCTGCACTAAGTATTGGTTTTGCTTTTGCTTGGAAATCAACTATCTTTGCAGAATTTATTGGTTCAAACAGTGGGGTAGGTTTTGCTCTTAGCATGGCAAATAGTAATTTAAATACTGATAAATTATTTGCCTGGGCAATTGTTTTAATTATTTTGATGTTAGTAATTGAGTATTTAATAATTAAACCATTACAAAAAAGGATTACCAGGTGGAAAAAAGATGAATAATTTATTAAAAGTAAAAAATATAAATAAAAGTTATGGAGATCTAAAAGTTTTACAAGATGTTTCTCTTAAGATAAACAAAGGTGAAATTGTAACCTTATTAGGGCCTTCGGGAAGTGGGAAAACGACACTTTTTAAAATTGCTGCAGGTCTTATCAAACAAGATGAGGGAGAGGTCATAGTTGATAAAAGTTCAAGGATAGGTTATGTCTTTCAAGAACCCAGACTGTTACCCTGGCGAAAGATAAAGGAAAACTTCAACTTTGTTCAAAGAAACTTCATGTCAAAAGAGCAAGCAAAAAAATTAATGGCTGAATTACTTAAGTTAACAAATCTAGAAAATATTATAGATAGTTATCCAGAAAAGTTAAGTGGTGGTATGAAACAACGGGTTGAGATTTTAAAGGCTTTATCTATTAACCCTAATTTACTAATAATGGATGAACCTCTAAAGTCCGTTGATACTCAAACTGAAGTTAATTTAAGAAAGATGCTTTTAAACATACATACAAAAAAAAATATAGATATTTTTATGATCACCCATGATCCAGAAGAAGCAGCTTTATTATCTGACAGGATTTATGTTTTGTCAGATAGGCCAGGTAAGATTGTAAAAGAGTTCAAGATTGATAAAGACAAGGAAGATAGAACTCTAAAAGATGATCAAGTTTACGATACAATTAATGAAATTATTGATATATTTATGGAACTTGTTAAAGACTATAACTGGGTTTAAAACGAATAAAAAAATAGGATTTTTAAAAGGCTTTGTATCTAAAAATAGACAGAGTCTTTTTTTACTTTTAAATTAAAATAGTATAAAATAAAAAAAAGATAATATAAATGAGGAGGATCTATAACTTAATGACTAAAAATCCTAAGATCACAATAATTGGAGCTGGAACCGGAGGATATGTAGCCGCTTTAAGGGCTGCTCAATTAGGGGCTGAAGTTAAATTAATTGAAAAAGATAAAATCGGGGGTATTTGTCTTAATTTTGGGTGCATTCCCACTAAATCATTAGTACATATTTCAAATAATTACTCTCAAATAAAGTCGGCAAATAGATATGGCATAGAATATAAAGAACTTAAATTAAATATGAAAAAAGTAATAAAGAATAAAAATAATGTAGTCAAACAGCTCGTTGGTGGAGTTGAATTTTTATTAAAAAAACATGATGTAAAAGTCATTAAAGGGACTGCTCAGATAATCGATAAAAACTTAGTTTCGGTAGAAACCCAAGAAGGTAACAAAACAGTTGATACTGACTATATAATTATAGCTACAGGTTCGAAAATAAAGAAAGCCCCCATAAAAGGTATAGAACAAG
>JAIPEV010000011.1 GCA_021736965.1 Halanaerobiales bacterium
GAAAAAACTTCAATTTCAAACTCCTTTAACTATAGAATTCCTTTTAAGGTTTCTCAAAACTTTTTATACTTATTCTCTCTTGAAGAAATCACCCCATCATTATTTTTAGATCTTGAATTAACAGATAGTATAAACTATGCTACAGGAGTAAATATCAATTTGGTATCAGCTATTTTAGGACTCAAACCTTTAAACCTTGATTTAAGTACAGCATATGATTTTAAAAATGATAGGATTATAAGTAATTTTTCTATTGATATTAAGTTTTAATACTTACTTTTATATCTGTTTTATAAAAAAATTAATTGTAGATATATAAAAAAGACAGTCCTAATATTGAAAGGGACTGCCTTTTTTTATATTTAATTTAACATATAATTATTCATCTTCTTTTTTTCTTTCTTTAATTATCTTTTCACTGGTCTCTTCTGGAACCTTTTCATAGTTAGAGAACTCCATTGTGAAGTGACCATAACCACCTGTTATTGATTTTAAATCTGTTGCATAACTGAAAAGTTCACTTTGAGGAACCTTAGCTTTTATTTTTTGTGTACCATTTTGTGGTTCCATTCCAGATATTTTACCTCTCCTGGAGTTTAAATCACCCATAATATCACCCATGAATGATTCAGGAACTACAACTCTTACATCCATGATAGGTTCTAATAAAACTGCTTTAGCTCGTTGCATTGCCTGTTTAAATGCCTTGGAAGCAGCAATTTTAAATGCCATCTCAGAAGAGTCTACATCATGATAAGAACCATCATAAACAGTAGCTTTAAAGTCTACAACCGGATATTTTGCTAAAATACCTTCATCTTTTGCTTCAACTATTCCTTTTTCTACTGCAGGAATATACTGACTAGGAATTGCTCCACCAAAGATCTCTTCATCAAATTCAAATTCTTTACCTCTTGGTAATGGTTCAAATCTAATCATTACATGTCCATACTGCCCGCGTCCACCGGACTGTTTTTTATACTTTTCTTCAACAGATACTTTTTTCCTGATCGTCTCTTTATATTCTACCTTTGGTTCAATAAGATTAAAACCAACATCGAACTTCCTTTTACATATATCATTTACAACTGAAAGATGAACTGTTCCCATCCCAATTACAAGCAACTGTTTTGTAGCTTTATTATATTTAACCTTAAAGGTTGGATCCTCAAGGGAATATCTTTGAATCGCTGATGACATCTTTTCATTATCAGCATTATCAGCTGGTATCGCTGCTTTATATAACATTGGTGCAGGAAAATCAATCGGCTTAATTTCTACTTCAAGTCCATCCTTAGTAATAGTATCAGAAGTTTCAAGTTCATCAAGCTTTGCAACAGCACCAATATCTCCTGCAATTAATTGATCCACTTGATCTTGTTCAGCCCCATTTAGCTTATATAGTTTGCTTACCCTGTAGCTATCTCTGGTTCTAGGAACATAGATATCTTCACCCTTATTTATGCTTCCAGAATAGATTCTGAATATTGATAATTTACCTATATATGGATCAACCATAGATTTGCCTACCATACCTATGAATGGTCCATCCTGGCTTAAATCATATTCTTTTGTTTGTTCATCTTCCATTACTTTTATTTTTTCTCTATCTGCAGCTGTAGGAGCTAGCTTTACCATGTATTCCATAAATTTCTTTACACCAGAATTAAGCAAAGCAGATCCAGAAAAGACTGGAACAATCTTATTATCTAAGATACCTTTTAGAAGGGCTTTATTCATCTCTTGGTCTGTTATTTCTTCATCCTCTAAGTATTTAAGCATTAATTGTTCATCTAGTTCAATAATTGATTCCATTAATTCTAACTTATATTCTTTTAATACTTCCTTTTGTTGATCATCTAGATCTGATTTTTTTTCATTACCATCCTCAAACTTAATAAACTTCTCTGAAAGTAAGTCAATCACTCCTTTGTAGTTTTCACCATCTTTATAAGGGATGGTAATTGGAAGAAGTGAATCTTGAAAATTCTCTTCTAAATTATTAAATAGTTCTTTAAAACTAGTACCTTCCTTATCAAATTTATTAATAAATATAAATTTAGAATTATCATTCTCTACTGCAATATTCCAAACATACTTTGTATTTACTTCCACTCCTGAATCTGCATTGATTAAAAGTACAGAAGATTCTGCCATTCTTGATGCACTTGCAACTTCACCTCTAAAATCTGCATATCCAGGTGTATCAATTAAGTTAATTTGATGGTCCTGCCATTCAAATGAAAAATAAGAACTATTTACCGAATATTTGTGGCTTTTTTCCTCTGGTATAAAGTCAGATTTTGTTGTACCGTTATCTATTGTTCCTATCTGTTCTATCTTACCTGCATTAAATAAAACATCCTCTGTTAAAGTGGTTTTCCCTGCACCTCCATGGGAAATAAATGAAATGTTTTTAATATCTTTTGTCTTATAGTTACTCAAATTTTTACACCAACCTTCCTAATTCTATTAATGGATTTTATCAAACTTAACTTTTTATACACTCTTTTTTAATTCTATATCTTATTATTAAATCCTGCTTAGAAAAAGATTTAATTTTTAAATAATTTATTACTATAAACTATTATTAAATACATTATGAAAAATAAATTCTTTATGGTCTTTTCTTTTTGGTCTTCTTTTTTCATCTTTGATTTGTTTTTCTGATAATACATCTTTTACCTGTTTAGAGTGTTTACCTATATTAATCAATGTTATCAGTTTATATTGTTTAGGAATATTTAAAACTTCTTTAGCCTTACTTGGGCTGTATCCAGCAATAGGATGTGCTACTAAGCCTAACTCAGTTGCTCTAAGGATAAGCATCGATGTTGATAGACCAGCATCAAATAAGAAATACTCCCTGTCTTTTATAACACAATCTTCATCTTTTTTAGCTGCAACGGCAATTATCATAGATGCATCATATGCCCATTCATTGCCTTTTGATAGTGTTTCATAAAGTTTTTTTAATCTTTCTTTTTGTTAGACAAAGACATATTTCCAGGGTTGATTGTTAAAACAAGAGGGTGCTAATGATGCAGCTTCTGAAAGCTCTTTAATTAACATTTTATCTATCTTTACTGGTTCAAGTGATCGATAAGCTCTTCTCTTTTCAATTGCCTCTTTTACATCCATTATTAATTCCTCCTTTGATATTATTTTAATAATTTTTATTAAATATTTTTATTATTAGTTTAAAGCTAATTTATAATGTAAAAATCAATTTTAAAAATTTAACTTGATAAAATAATAACTTATTGAACTTCACTTAATATTTTTAAAAATTCATTCGGAATATCTGCAGTAAACTCAAGCCATTTATCACTTTCAGGATGATAAAAACCTATTTTATAAGCATGTAAAAGTTGATGCTCAATTGTTAAATCATCTTGTTTATATCCATACTTTTCATCTCCAATAATAGGATAACCAAGATCAGAAAAATGGACACGGATCTGGTGAGTTCGACCCGTTTTTAAGTCAACTTCAAGATAAGTATATTTATTAAACCTTTTTATTACTTCAAATTTTGTGATTGCTTTTTTACTATTGTTTTTTACAACAGCCATTTTTGTTCTATTCTTTGGATTTCTGCCAATAGGTGCATCTATTGTACCACTATTATAGGGCAAAACACCTTTGATTATTGTTCTATAAATTTTTTTTATTTCTCTGGCTTTGAATTGTTTTAAAAGTGTATTCAAACTATCTTGACTTTTAGCAACAACGATAGTTCCACTGGTGTTTTTGTCTAATCTATGAATTATACCGGGTCGAATTGTACCATTAATACTACCAAGTTGATCAGTATGAGCAAGTAATGCATTTACTAAAGTGTTACTTTTATTTCCTTTGACAGGATGTACAATTAATCCTACAGGTTTATTTATTACTATTATTTGATCATCCTCATAAATAATATCTAAATCCATCTCTTTTTTTTCTAATTTTAATTCTTTTGGTTTGTTTATTGTTAAAAAAATGTGATCTCCTGTTTTAACTTTATAACTTTTTTTTATAGTTTTCCCGTTTACTTTAACAAAATTATCACCTATAAGCTGTTGAATATAACTTCTACTAAAATCTTTATTTACTTCAGCTAAATACTTATCTATCCTATAATTATTATAAATTTCTTTAACAGTAATTTCTCTGCTAGCCATATTAAAAACTCCTATTGACTTAATCATATTTTAAATCATTTTATCATAAAGATTTTAGATTAACAACTTCAGTTCCATTCAGGACAAAAATAATATATAATGCTTTATCTTTTATATTACTTATGATATTATATCAATGTTAATTTATTATTTAAAGATTTAGATTGGAGTTAAAAATGAACTTTCAGCTGACAGATAATTCAAGACAAAGAGTAAAAAAAATATTTTTTTTAGCATTACCTGCAATTCTCGAAATGAGCCTAAATACAATGTTGGGGGTAGCAGATACCCTAATGATAAGTAGAATTATTGGTAAAGAAGGTTTAGCAGCAGTTGGTTTTGCCAATCAGATATTTTATATGCTAATATTTGTTTTTTCTTCTTTTAATGCTGGTGCAACTGCTATGGTTGCAAGAAGTTATGGAGAAAAAAACTATAAAAGATTAAACAAAATTATGGGTCAAAACTTAACACTGAATACAACAATCGGTATTTTTGTCTTTTTTATTACTTTTATTTTTGCTGGAAACATAATGACTGTATATGACATTACAACTGAAGTTAGAACTTTAGGAGTAACGTACTTAAAAGTTGTATCTTTTAGCCAGCTCTTTATGTTTGCTTCATTTGCAATGGCAGCAAGTTTAAGAGGAGCAGGTGATACAAAAACACCAATGTATATAACAGGAACTGCAAATGTTATAAATATCATAGGAAACTATGTATTAATAACTGGTTTTGGTTTCTTCCCTGAATTGGGTATTGCAGGAGCAGCTCTCTCTACAACAATTTCAAGATTCTTAGCTGTAATTGCATATATTTATGTAGTTTTTAATATTAAAGAAAGGTTACAACTTAAATTTAATAATTTAAAACTAACTAAAAAGATAATTATTCCTCTCTGGAACTTTAGCTATGCAGCAGGTTTAGAACAATTATCTATGCAGGTAGCCTTTTTCATTAATGGTATTATAATCTCCTCATTACCTACTACTTCAGAGGCAGCTTTTAGGATCTTAATAAATATTGAATCGATCTCATTTATGCCTGCAATTGGATTTTCTATTGCTACTGCCACCCTGGTTGGTAAACATTTAGGTGAAGATGATCCAGAAGAATCTCTAAAAACAGGTTTCACAGCTGCAAGTATGGGTATTATTTGGGGAATTTTTATGGGTTTAATCTTTATTTTATTCCCTGCAGCAATTATAAAGATTTTTACAACAGAAAAGGTGGTTATAGATGCCTCAATTTGGACATTAAGGATAGCAGGATTAAATCAGGCTCCTTTGGCATTTATGATAATCATGTCCGGTGCCCTACGAGGAACTGGTGATACTAAAGGTGTAATGATAATTACTGCAATGAGACTATGGCTAATCTTTATCCCATTAACATATTTGTTTACTATTATCTTAAACCAAGGTGTATCAGGTGTATGGTATGCTGAAATTTCCTCGTTTGTTGTATTCTCAATTGTCATATTTAAAAGATTTTATTCTATGGAATGGTCAAAAATTAAGATGTTTGCATAAAAAAATAGAGGGCTTAAACCCTCTATTTTTAATCTCAATTTTCATTTTTTAAAACTGTAGCACATCTCTCACAAACATCTTCATATTTATCATCTTTTCCAACATAAGTACTATACTTCCAGCATCTATCACATTTTTCTCCACTTGCTTTTTCAATATAAACTTTTATTCCATATGATTCACCATCATAAGTAATATTTTTTAGACTTTCTTTTATTTCAAGTTCTGATACTATAAAGAAATCAGATAGTTCATTTATCTCATCTTTTAAAAGTTTAAATATATCCTGTTGGTCAGTACTTATTTCAACCCTTGCTTCTAATGAATTTCCTATTATTTTTTCATTTCTTGCCATCTCTAAAGCTTTTGATACATCTTTTCTTATATTTAATAGCTTATTCCATTTTTCCATCAGTTCATTATCTTCATGTATTTGATCATAATTCGGCCAGTCAGTTAAAAAGACACTCTCTTTTAAGTCTGCCTTATCTAAACTTTCCTGCCACACTTCTTCAGCAGTATGAACTAATATAGGTGATAAGATTTTAACTAATGTTATCATGATATCAAATAAGGTACTTTGAGCAGATCTTCTACTTGTTGAATTAGTTCCATCTGTATAAAGTCTATCTTTAATAATATCCATATAAAGAGAGCTCATTTCAACTGTACAAAAGTTGTGAACAGCATGGTATACCTTATGGTACTCGTATCCACGATAAGCTTTATTTACCCTTTCAGTAAGGTCTTTTAACTTATAAATTATCCACCTGTCTATCTCTTTCCTATCTGTAAATTCAACATAGTTATCTTTTTTTATAAAATCATTTGTATTGCCTAAAATAAATCTAAATGTGTTTCTTATTCTTCTGTAAACCTCTGAATTTTGCTTAAGTATCTTATCAGATACTCTAATATCATCCTTAAAGTTAGATGAAGCAACCCATAACCTTAAAATGTCTGCACCATATTGATCTATTACCTTATGAGGAGAAATAACATTGCCCTGTGATTTGGACATCTTATTTCCTTTTGCATCTACAGTAAAACCATTTGTTACAACCTCTTGATAAGGTGCAGCATTTTCAGTTGCTACAGCTGTTAATAATGAAGAATTAAACCAACCACGATACTGATCTGTGCCCTCTAAGTATACCTGAGCAGGCCATGAAAGATTATCTCTTGCTTCTAATACAGCCTTATGACTGGAGCCTGAATCAAACCAAACATCCATAATGTCTTCTTCTTTTGAAATATTCTCACTTCCACAAGAAGGACAACTATATCCTTTAGGTAAAATTTCTTTTGCACTGTATTTATACCAGGCATTTGATCCTTCTTTTGCAAAAATTTCTTTTACTGCATCTATGGTCTGATCATTAATAATAGACTGATTGCAATCATCACAGTAAAAGATAGGGATTGGTACCCCCCATTTTTTCTGTCTTGAAATACACCAATCAGTTCTTTCAGATACCATATTTTCCATTCTTTTTTCTCCCCAGGCAGGAAACCACTTTACATTATGGATTGCATCTATAACTTCTTTTTTAATTGCTTCAATTGATGCAAACCATTGGTCAGTTGCTCTAAATACTAAAGCCCCCTTACATCTCCAGCAGTGAGGATATTGATGATCTATAAAGTTAAGTTCCATTAATAGATCTTTTTCTTTTAACTTATCAGTTACCTTGATATTTGCTTGATCATAGTGAAGATTAGCAAAGTCTTCAGCTTGATCGGTAAAATAACCTTTAGAGTCCATTGGTGCATAGATATCAAGGCCATACTCTTGTCCTACTAAGAAGTCATCATGGCCATGTCCAGGTGCTGTATGTACACAACCTGTACCTTCGTCTAATGTAACATGATCACCTAATATTATTAATGATTTCCTTGCCATAAAAGGATGATCAGTATTAACATTTTCTAGTTCTCTTCCCTTAAAAGGTTCACTTATTACTTCATACTCTGTAATATCAACCTTATCCATAACACTATCAACTAACTTCTCAGCCATGACTAATTTATCTTTTTTAACCTTAACTACAACATAGTCAGAGTCAGGATGTAAAGCTATAGCTAAATTTGATGGTATTGTCCAAGGTGTTGTAGTCCAGATTACCATAAAACTATCTTTTGGTGTTAATTTTACTCCTCCAACCTCTATTTCTTCTGCGAAGGGAAACTTTACATAAATAGAAGGAGAGCGATCTGTATGGTATTCTACTTCTGCTTCTGCTAGGGCTGTTTCACAACTTGGACACCAATGAACCGGTTTTTTCCCTTTGTAAAAAAGACCTTTTTTAGCCATTTCTCCAAATACTTCTATCTGTTTTACTTCATATTCTGGATTTAAAGTTAGATAAGGATTTTCCCATTCTCCCCAAACACCCAGCCTTTTAAACTGTTCTTTCTGTCGTTCAATATATTTTAGGGCATAGTCTCTACACTTTTCTCTTAGTTTTGGTACTGAAAGACTTTTAACATCTTCTCCAATTTCTTTTGATACTTGATGTTCAATCGGGAGCCCATGGGTATCCCAGCCAGGTACATATGGTGAATAATATCCTCTTAAAGTAGAATATCTTGTTACAAAATCTTTTAATATTTTATTTAAGGCGTGTCCAATATGTATATCACCATTAGCATAAGGAGGACCATCATGTAAGATAAAAGGGGGATTCCCTTCCCTATTTTTAATAGCCTTTTCATAAACTTTTTTTTGATACCATAGTTTTTGAAACTTTTCCTCCCTTTCACTTAAGTTTGCTCTCATTGGAAAGTCTGTATCCGGTAAATTAATTGTTTCTTTATAACTCATTATAAAAACCTCCTACTTTTAATAACAATAAAAAAAGGTCGTTCCACCCTGATAGGGGCGAAATGACCGCGGTACCACCCTTGTTTATTACTTTCTAGATTTAACGCATCAGTTATACGGGCTAATTTACTTTAGTTCAATCAACCAGCTCCAGAGTGATCTTCACAACTACTAGTAATTACCGTCTCTCACCATCACGGTTCGCTTTTAATTTAGCAGCTGTTACATTCTCCTTTACAGCCTTTTTTATAATTAAATAATTTTCTTATATTATAAATGATTTAGATTATTTAGTCAAGTTCTTAGGTATTGGTAAGATTGTCTATTTTTTCTTCATATTTTTCTATATTTATCTCTTCATCTTCTTCTTCTAAAACTTCTAACTGACTCTCTAATAAGTTCCTTAATCTGATCTTAAAGAAAGTTTTTGTCTCTTTTAATTTCTCTAATTTATCGTATTCTTCTGCTAGTTCTTTTTTTACATTTTGTTTCATTTTTTCTGCCTCTACATTAGCTTTTTCAATTATCATATTAGCTTCTTCTCTAGCTTGCTGGGTTTGTTTTTCTGCAATTTCTTCAATACTTCTTAGTGTGCTTTTTAAATTTTCTTCAATATTTTCATAACTTTTTAATTTTTCCTTTAGTTTATCATTTCGTTCTTGTAAGCTTTTTATCTCTTGTAACATTCTTTCATATTCAACTCCGATATCATCTAAAAACTCTTCAACTTGACTTTTATTATATCCCAGTGCTGAAACTGTAAACTCTTTATTATAGATATCAAGTGGATTTAATTTCATACTTGCTCCTCCCTTTTATTTGAGTTTATGTATATCTTATTAATAATAACTTGATTCTTCCCCGGTTTGAAAAACCTCTTCGTTCTGCAATCTCAACACGACCTCTGTGTCTGATTGAAATTAGATCTTCAACCTCAACTTCATAAGCTGGGTCATTAACATATCTAAAGTTTAATTTAACTCTGTTATTTTTAATATCTCTTGATATCTTATTTCTACTATCACCAAATCCTGCACTAGCAACAGCATCTAATCTCATTGAAGCGACTGTTGTAGGAATATTTTTAGTGTTTTTAGTGGGGATTTCTATTTTATCTTTTTCAATTTCAGAAAGTTCTATTGGAACTTCATTGACCCTTTTAAATTTTAACTTTATAAAATCACTTAGCTCATTAGCAACTATTATTTGAGCAAAATCATCATGAACAAGAATATCTCCTATCATCTCTCGCTTTATACCAAGACTTAAGATAGCACCAAGATAGTCCTTGTGATTTAAGCTTTTAAAATCAAAGTTCCCATCAATCTGTAACATTGTTATATGGCTATCTATATGATCTGGAAATAGGTAGTTTTTAAAAAGTACTATTCTTTTTCTTTCTGCTTTTTTATAGCCACCTTCAGTTAAATAGTTAATCCCACTAATCTGTTTTACTATCCCGAGAGCAACTTTTCTTTGATAAGGGTTTAAAAAGTTTGTACTCTCTATGGATTTTCTTTTAAGTATTTTATTTGCCTTATCTAAAATAAAGTCTCCTAAAAATCTGTCCTCTTCATTGTGGAGATGTGATAAAAGTTTTTCTTTATCTAACATTTAATTCATTTCACCTCGTATTTTATACTCCATACATAAAACTACGTAAGAGATTTATTACAAAATTTCTAATGATACTTAAAGCAAAAAAAGCTATTATGGGTGAAAAGTCAATACCAATTTTACCAGTGGGAATTATTCTTCTAATTGGTCCCAAAATAGGTTCTGTAATTTTATATACAATACTTAAAAGTTTCCTCCATTGAGGATTATCTACATCTGGTCTAATCCATGATATGATAACTCTAAAAAGTATTAACCAGTTTATTACAGTAAAGACTGTACTAACTAGCCAAATTAATAAACTCATAGTTTTTAGCTCCTTTTTTATTAATAGTAATTTCTTTTTCCAAATATTGCTGTTCCAACTCTTATGATAGTAGCTCCTTCTTGGATAGCTATCTGATAATCATTTGACATACCCATTGAAAGCTCTGAAAGTTTATAACCCTTGTTATTCATTTCATCAAAAAGTTTTTTCATCTGATTATAGTCATCTCTTGCTTTTTCTGGTTCATTATAGTAAGGTGTAATAGTCATAAGCCCTCTTATCTCAATATTTTTTAGTTTAATAAGTTTTTTCAACACAGCTTCAATCTTGGATCTTTTAAATCCATATTTATCAGAATCATCTGCAATATTGACTTGAAGTAAGATTTGAATAACTCTATTATTACTTTGAGCTTCCTTATTAATAATTTTAGCAATCTCTATACTATCAACCGATTCAATCATTTCAAGTTGATCAATCTTCAATAAGTATTTTACCTTATTTTTCTGTAGATGTCCAATAAAGTGCCAGCTGACATCTTGATCATAAAACAGTTCATGTTTGTCTAATAATTCTTGAACTTTATTTTCTCCAAATAATTTATGCCCATTTTTCAATATTTTAATGATTTTTTTGGGTGGATGATTCTTACCTACAGCAACTAAATCTATTTTATCATTACCTCTATTAGATTTTTTTAGATTACTTTTAATCTCTTTTTTTACCTTGTTAAAGTTCTCTACTATATCTTTTACCATCTAATTAGCACTCCTCCCAAAATCATATTTTTCTGGATTTGTAATTGCTTCATCTCCAACATTAAGATTTTCAACTATTATCCATTCTGCAGTTTCTTCTTTTATTATTATATTGATAGCTACAATTTTATGATCATATGTGTACTTTAATAACTTTATACCATCAGGAGTATTAAATACAGCTGATTTTGGTACTGCTAAACCTCTATAAATATTTTTAATAAGTTTTATATCTACCCATCTATTATTATTCCAGGAGTCTTCATAACTTTTTAACTGAATTAATAAAAACTCTTTTTGGTTCTGTCTATAAATTTTTTTCACAAATCCTTCTATTAAATTACTATAATCATTTTGAGGACTTTTGTCAATAAATACATCTTCATTTTCACTAAATCTTTTTAACCATTTATCACTTACTTTAATTAAAAGATATTGGTTATAGTTATTAATATTTCTGTAAAGTTTATCATCTTTTTTTATCTCATCTTCAGTAATATATTGTTTGTAATTTCTTTCATACTCTAAATAGTTATCTAAAACTTGTGGGGTTATTTTACCATATTTAAGTTCTTCTTCAAGACCATCAAATGCAAAACTTATTACACCAGGTTTTTTTGCATAAATTTTATGGCTTTTTTCTTCTCCTTTAATATATGCAATTTTTTGACCATATGCAACCCGATCTCCTTCATTTACAAAAGTATGTAAAATTCCATCTAGTGGAGAAAGATATGTGTTCTCATCCCTAAGTATTAATGCACTAGTTTGAAAACCAGAAATTACTTCTCTTTCTCTTACAGTGTAAGAGTTTATCTTTTCACCTTGGAAAAAGAAAAATACACCTATTACTATAATCACAATAAGGACATATATAAAATATTTCCAGCTAATAAACTGTTTATTAACATCCATAATTATTAATCTCCTATTTGGGATATGAAGGCTGCCATTCGTCCCGTTTTATTATTACGTCGATATGAATAATATAACTTATCATCTCTAAAAGTGCAATAATCTGTCAGATAAATATTACTTTCTTTAATCTTAAATGACCTAGCAAGATTAAAGTTTAATTTCTTTAAGTCTAAATAATATCGATCTGAATTTACTTTATAATAGTCATTGTATTTAAATTTATCTTTAAAGATCTTAATTAAGTTTTTACTAACCTGATAGTGATTAACTGAAATAGATGGCCCGATAACTACATGAATATCTTCGATACTGCTGTTAAGTCTTTTAGTAAAGTAGTTTAGTCCCTTTGTAAGTATTTGCTGATAAGTACCTTTCCAGCCAGAATGAAATAGTGCAAATACTTTTGTTTTAATATCAAAAACAAAGATTGGTACACAGTCTGCAAATAATCCCGCTAAAATATTGTCAGATTTCTTTGAAATTAATCCATCGATTCCCTTTAAAATAGTCTCATTACCTTTTTCATTGTTTTTTATCAAAGTATTATTTACTATCTTTATTTGATTTAAATGGACTTGTTCTCCATAAATAATTTTTAAGGGATTATAATTTAAGGTGTTGTATATTAAATCTCTATTTCTTTTTATGATCTGTTGATCATCTTTAGTATGGTAGGCAAGATTTAACTGATCATAAGGTGGTAATGAATATCCTCCGATTCTAGTAGTAAATATAACTTCAAATCCAAACTGTTCTGCTTTATTAAATTTAAGATATTTAATAGAGTTTTTTTCGTTTATTTCAAACATCTTAACACCTTCAGTTTTAAATATAAAAATCCCGATGTAGTAACACCGAGACTTTTAAAGTATAAAAAGTATAAAAACTTTATTTTTTTCTTAAAAAGGCTGGAATATCAAGTTCATCACCTTCAAAATTATTCATATCAAACTCTGTCTCTAACTCTTTTTGCTCTTCTTTTTTATCTTTCCTTTTTCTTTGTACAGCATCTCTATCAAAACCAGTAGCAATTACGGTTACCTTTACTTCGTCATCATAATCCTCATCAATTACAGCACCTAAAATGATATTAGCATCAGGATCTGATACTTCTTGGATAACCCTTGCTGCTTCATTTGCTTCATGAATACCAAGATCTTTTCCACCTGTAATATTAATTAATACACCTTTAGCTCCCTCAATAGAAGCCTCTAAAAGTGGTGACTCAATAGCTTTTTTTGCAGCATTTTGGGCTCTACCTTCGTCTTTTGCAATGCCAATACCCATTAAGGCTGTGCCAGCCTCTTTCATAATAGTTTTCACATCTGCAAAATCTAAGTTAATAATCCCTGTAATTGTAATCAGATCTGAAATACCCTGAACTCCCTGTCTTAATACATTATCTGCAATTTTAAAAGCATCTATTAAACTCGTATTAGGTTCAGCAACATCTAATAACCTATCATTAGGAATAACTATTAGGGTATCTACACTATTTTTTAACTCATTAATACCTTCAATTGCATTGTCCATTCTTTTTTTACCTTCCACAGTAAATGGTTTAGTTACTACACCTACAGTTAAAGCTCCATTTTCTTTAGCTGCTTGAGCAATTATTGGAGATGCACCAGTTCCGGTACCTCCACCCATTCCTGCAGTTATAAAGACCATATCAGCACCCTTAACTGCTTCTCTAATCTCTTCGATATTTTCTTTTGCTGCTTCCCTTCCAATATCTGGATGAGCACCCGCTCCTAAGCCTTTAGTTATACTTTGTCCGATTCTAATAGTCATTGAAGCATTTGAAGACATTAATGCCTGGGCATCAGTATTAATTGCTGTAAAGTCCACTCCTTCTAAACCTTCTTCAATCATTCTATTTAGAGCATTATTACCACCACCACCAACTCCAATAACTTTTATATTGGCAAACTGTTCTATTTCAGTTCCTAAATCAAACAAATTTTATACCTCCTTCTTTAAAAGAAATCTTTAAACCACTTTTTTACTTTATTAAAAAATGACTTTGTAATTTCTTTTTCATTCCTTTTTGTAGTTTCTTTTTTATTACTTACTTCATTTGGTCCATATTCTAGACCATATTCAATTAGACCAATTACTGTAGAAAACACAGCTTTTGGTATCTTCCCATCTTTGCTTTTATAAATTGGATCATCTATTACATCAGATAGTCCATATACGTATTCTGGTTTTCCAAGTCTTACCGGTAAATCAAAAATATCTTCTGCTAACAGTGCTGAACCATCCAAAAGTGATGCTCCGCCTGTTAAAACAACACCCGCTGGTGTAAGATCTTTTGGACCTGCAGAATAGATCTGTCTATTAATCATCTCATACATCTCTTTTGTTCTTGGTTCAATCACATTGGTAAGTAATCTCCGAGAAATTTCTCTTTTATCTTTTCCACTTGCAGATAAGACTTCAATATAGTAGTCTTCATCTTCTGGATCAGCTATTTTTGTAGTTCCATGATTAATTTTTATTTTTTCTGCTTCTGAAATTGGAGTTCTCAAACCAATTGCAATATCATGTGTTACATGATTCCCACCAACAGGCAAGACATATGTTGCTACTATACCTCCTTCATGAAAAACAACAATATCTGTTGTTCCTCCCCCAATATCTACTAATATTACTCCAAGTTCTTTTTCATCATCAGTTAAAACCGACTTACTTGAAGCAAGGGGTTCTAATACAATATCATCAACTTCAAGACCAGCCCTGATTACACTTTTTACCAGGTTTTGAATAGAAGTTGAAGAACCTTTAACAATATGGGTTTCAACCTCTAACCTTACCCCAGACATACCTAATGGATCTTTTATTCCCTTATAGCCATCAACGATGAATTCTTTGGGAATAACATGTATAATCTCTTCTTCAGCAGGAAGTGAAATTATTTGAGCAGCTTCCATAACACGATCGATATCATTTTGTTTTATTTCTTTTTTATCACCCGATACGGCAACTACACCATGATTATTTATCGATGATATATGTGAACCAGCAATACCTATATAAGCAGAATCTACTTCTAAACCTGCCATTATTTGAGCTTTATTTATTGATTCTCTTATAGAATTACTGGCTTTATCAATATCAACTACAACACCTTTTTTTAAACCTTTTGAAGGTGAAAAACCTATACCTATAATTTCAAAGTTACTCTCTGATGCTACTTCTGCTATAATTGTACATATTTTAGTAGTACCTATATCTAAACCAGTTACAATTTTACGAGCACTCACTAATATTATGCCTCCTCTCTTTTACTTAAATATATTAAAATACCTTAAAATTTTTTTATTTTGTTAACATTATTACAGTTATTCAACATAGATATTGATTTTCCTTTTAAAATTACTTATTGATTTAATTTAATTACAGGTTTTGTGTATATCGAAATATCAACATAGTTTACATTATAATTATTCTGCTTAATTTGATTTTTGATATTTTCTAAAACATTAAATTTTTCTTCGATATCTTCTAGATGACCAAACCTTATATTATACCTCCCCTTATACTTTATTGTTATAATATTATTATAAAAATCTAGACTATCAGGTGTTAAATAGTCTTGATAAAGATTATGTTTTAAATTATTAATAAAGATCTCCATTTTTTTACTTACTTTAATCTGATCTTTATTTGTAATATCAAAACCTTTAACTACTGGAAGTATTATCTTTCTATTGAGTTCGTCCGGGTTGTAAATATAACCTTCACTATCAATATAATAGTAGGTTGAATCCTTTAATACTCTAAAAACAAGCTCACTTTCTGTTATGGTAAACAATATTTGATTAGGAAATATTCTTTTAAATTCTGCATCTTTAATATACTTATTATCACTAAGAATTTTTTCAACCTTATCTTTTTTTAAAAAGAATATATTATCTCCCATATACCTTTCAGTATAAGATATAATTAAATTTTCATCAAACTTTTGAGTACCTCTTAACTTTATAATTTTAATCATAAAGATAGGACTATAATGAATATATACATAAATAGATGTAATTATTACAATTAAGATAATTATAAAAACTAAAACTTTGTTTTTCATCTACTTTGTCTTTATTTTATTAATAAAACAAAGACAGTACTTCACCCACCTTCTTTATGATATTTTAATAAAATATATTAGAGTTTTAATAATCTTTCACCGATCTTATATACATCGCCTGCTCCAACTGTAATTAAAATATCATCTTCTTTGAGATTTTGTTCTAAAAAGTTGATAACTAAATCAAAGCTTTTAATATAGTTTACTGTTTGTTCTTTATTTGTTTTGTTTTTCCTTTTATTGATAAGTTTTACTAAATCTTTTGAGCTGATTTTAACAAGATTCTTCTCACTAGCAGAATAAATATCAGTAATTATAAGGTTATCAACAAGATCAAAACTTTGACTAAACTCATCTATTAAGCTGGCAGTCCTACTATATCTATGTGGTTGAAAGACTACAAATAATCTATTATGTTTTAATCGTTTTGCTGTTATTAAAGTATTTATTATTTCTGTTGGATGGTGTGCATAATCATCAATAATAAGAGCCTGATTATACTTACCTTTTTTTTCAAATCTTCTTTTTACACCTTTATAACTTAATAGACCATCCTTTATATCATCAAAATCAAAACCTATTACATAACACAATGCAATAACAGCAACAGCATTTAATATGTTATGTTCTCCAGGTACATCTATCTTTACATTACCTAGCTTATCATTTTTATAATAAAGATCAAACTTACTTGAAAATTTATCATAAGTTATATCTCTAGCAAAAAAATCCTCATTTTGAAGTCCATATGTATAGATATGATCAACTTTTTTAAATGATTTTAAATTATTTTTTAAAGCAGGTCCATATATTATTAATTTACCTTTTTCTGGCAGTTTATTAATAAAATCATCAAACTTATTGATCAGTTCATCTTCATTTTTATAATAATCAAAATGATCCCATTCTATATTTGTAATGATCTCATGAGTAGGATTAAAATATACAAAAGATCCATCACTTTCATCAGCTTCAGTAATAAAGTAATCTCCCTTGCCTTCTTTAACATTACCACCGATTAAGTTTAAGTTACCACCAACCATAATAGCTGGATCAACCTTACTATTAATCAAGACTGAAGCTAACATTGAAGTAGTAGTTGTCTTACCATGTGTGCCAGCAACTGCTAATGTCTTTTTATCTTTAAAAAGTTTTGCAATAAACTCTGCCCTTTTATACAATCTAATATTATTTCTTTTTGCTTTTAATATTTCAACATTTTCTTTTGAAACAGCACTTGTAAAAACTACAGCATCAGGCTTATTAATATTTTTTTCTCGATGACCAATATTTATCTTCACACCTTGCTTGATTAGAGCCTCAATCTGATCATTCATCTTTAGATCTGAACCAGTTACCTTAATATTTCTATTTAAAAGTATCTTAGCAATACCACTCATTGATATGCCGCCAATACCAACTATATGAACCTCTCTAAAATTCAAAATTATTCCTCCCAAACTAGGCTTTCTATAATATCTACTAACTTATCACTTGCATTTAGTTTAGCTAAATTTTTGCTGTTTTTGGACATCTCTTTTAATCTTTTTTCATCATATAAGATATCTTTTACTAATTTGAGTAACATCTTTCCATTGAAATCCTGATCCTTAACCATTACTGCTGCATTGGATTCTTCTAAGAATTTAGCATTAACCTCTTGATGACCTTCCGCGGAATATGGATAAGGAACTAATACTGCAGGAATACCTAAGGCAGTTATCTCTGCCAATCCTGTAGCACCTGCTCTA